>JAONMX010000069.1 GCA_028378565.1 Bacteriovoracaceae bacterium | reverse complement strand
CCTGTTAAGTTAGCAAAGGTTGAGAATGCAAAAGGAAAAAAGAAAAAGAAAAAGAAGAGACTTAAGATATTGGGCTTAATAAATGATGAAGACGCGAATATTTTTGAGCATATTTCCCATCGATATATGAAAAAAGGAACGTGCTCTTAGAACGCATAAGTAATTAAAGATAAAATTTCAATTCTTTCGATAGAATGCTCTTTTTTCCTATGCAAAAGAATCATTAAAAAGAATAAAGAAGATGAAGTTGTGTCTTCCCCTTTATTATACTCCTATCGACAATATTCAAACTTTGACGTCTCTTAAGAAAATAAATTGAGTTTTGACTATATTTTATACAAAAACTATAGCTAAGACACTAAAATTACATCTCTAATTTGGCAAGAATATTGCTTATATAGTATTATGATGAATTTAGCTGAACAGAAAATTGCAATTGCGACGACAGATGATAATGACACATTCCAGTCTATTATTCGTAAAATTGCGGGACTTAAAGTCTTTGGAACCAAGAAGAATATGGCACTTTCAATTGGAGTGAGCGAAAGACAAATTTATCGAATCATTAAGGGAGAAGATGTTTCAAACTATACTCTCTATCATACGCTTAAGACCATTAATTTAGATTTAGATGATATTTCCCTAATTAATAAATATGAGAAAAACCCATATTTTGGAAACAGGCTTTCAAATCATATTAAGAATCATAATTTAAAAGAATTAGATGCTACGCCAATTAATAATCTTTGGCGTGAAATCATAAAGAATGACAAAGGTGACCTTTGGAAAGTTTTTATTAAGGCCACAACAAGCATGGGTGCTTCTCTTAACTGGATAGAGCATAATTGCTCACAAGAAGCCATGACCACTATAAGTAAAATGCATTCCTTAGGTCTGGTGAAAATTGAGAACCAAAAAATATCTTTAGATAACGTCTCCATTGCTAAAAGAGATAGCCTAAGACTTTTAAAGAAATTTATCGAGCAACCTTCTCTTACTCATAGAAATCAACATAGCTACCAATCTCTTTACTGGGCCAGTGTTAACAAAAATAAAGTTTATTCAAAAATCAAAGCTATCTTAGATAGAGCTAATAAAGAAATCATCGAGGTTCTCTCAGATCCAGAAAATGAAGGAAATGATAGTTACCTCATCGGAATGATAAGCGATGGTCTGAACTTGACTCCTGATGAAAACGCTAGAGAGTTTGTAAGTAACCTCTTTGATAACTGTCCTGAGCTAAAAAACAGCGTCAAACAAGGTTTTACTCGAAAGAACTGAGCTGACTTCTTAAGAAGAAAAGCTGCTTATTGACTAACTTTTCACGCTCTTCAAGATTGTGCCAGTTCATACTGTGAGTTTGTGATTTAAAATGATAAAGGTCTTGTCTCGAATGAGAATCTTGACTGTCGTTTTGGCTGATCATCCCTTCTTCTCGATATTTTCTTCCACTAATACCAGCAAGCTCACCTTCCTTTCTCTTAATCATATTATTTAAATAAGAGCGATAATCTTTATCATTTAATGTTTGCTTCTTAGTTTGAACTTCCTTTAGGAAGATTTGGTGCTCTTTATTCAAGCTCTTTTGATTGGAGGCACAGGAAACAAATAAAAATAAGAAGGTTAAATATAGGATTTTTTTCATATTCGAATACTCTCATATTTTACCAGAGTTTCCCACACTTAACGCACCAAGCATCAGTAAAACACTTCATACAACCGTGGTTTTTTAATGCTAAGTATGATAAATCTTGGCCATTGGAGAATCAAATGAGTGAGATTAAGAGACCGGATTGGCTTAAAGTAAGAGCACCTACCTCAAAAGGCTATCATAATATTAAGGGTATGCTGTCTAATTTAAATTTAGTAACAGTTTGCCAAGAGGCCATCTGTCCAAATATAGAAGAATGCTGGAGCGGCGGAACTGCGACTTTTATGCTTATGGGTGATACTTGTACCAGGGCCTGTCGATTCTGTGCTGTTAAAACAGGGAATCCTAAGGGTATTCTTGACCAAGAAGAGCCAAAAAAAGTTGGTTATGCTATCTCGCAAATGGACTTAGAGTATGTTGTTCTCACAAGTGTTGACCGAGATGATCTAGAGGATCTTGGTGCTGAACATTTTGCTTCAACAATTGAAGTCATCAAAGAAAATAAACCTAAAATGATTGTAGAAGTTTTAACCCCTGACTTTAATGCTAAGAGGCCACTCATAGAGCGTGTCATCAAGGCCAGACCTGATGTATTCGCTCACAACATAGAAACAGTTGAGCGACTTACTCCAAGTGTGCGAGACAGAAGATCAGGCTATCGACAGTCGCTTGAAACTCTTTGGTTAGCAAAAGAAATTAAGCAGGATCAATACACTAAGACATCTATTATGCTTGGACTAGGTGAAGAAGATCATGAAGTTCAACAAGCTTTAGAAGATTTAAGAAAAGTAAAATGTGACGTTGTAACTTTTGGGCAATATCTAGCTCCTACAAACCGTCACAAAAAATATCTACCAATTGTTGAATATGTAACACCTGATAAATTTAAACATTGGGAAGAAGTGGCAAAGAGTATGGGCTTTCTCTATGTGGCCAGTGGTCCACTAGTGAGAAGTAGCTACAAAGCTGGTGAGTTCTTCATGAAGGGTGTTATTGAAAAAAGAAGACTAGAAGAAAAAGCAAATAAACCTTCATTTCCAACACTTTAATATGCAAGTTATCAACCTTAATAAAACTGAATATCAAAATGCTTACGATATTCAGCTAAAAACTCTCAATCAAGTTATCTCTAAAGAGGCCGATGATACGCTTATCGTCTGCTCTCATTTTCCAGTTGTAACATTAGGTAAAAAGAGTTCCCCATCAGATATTTGTGGCTGGACTGGAGATACAGTTCATATTGAGAGAGGCGGAAAAGCAACCTATCATGGTCCAGGTCAAGTTGTTATCTATCCCATCATTAACCTTAAGGACAAAGGTCAAAACATCTCTGGTTTTCTGCAGGCCATGGAAGATGCAATGATCGAATGTCTAAAAGAATTTGATATCAATGCTACAGGTAATCCAAAAAGAGGTGAGCCTGATTATACAGGGGTATGGATTGGATCTAAGAAGATTGCAAGTATTGGTGTGGCCGTAAAAAGATGGGTTACATATCATGGACTTGCTTTTAATCTTGAAGAAGATCCTATGGCCTTTCAAGGAATTAACCCATGTGGCTTCAGTACAGATACCATGACATCTCTAGAGAAAATCTGTCATAAAAAAATAGATCGTTCAGATTTTGAAAAATTACTTTGTGATAAACTTGAGTATCAATTTAGTAAATTATAGAAGTGATTTATAAATCTCATTCATTTCTGATGCCGTATTTTTCCAATGAAACTTTTCAGCATGTAATCGACCACGACGTATCATATTGTCTCGAAGGTCTACGTCTTTTAAAACGAGATCCATGGCCTCTGCGATTTCATCAACATTCTCAGGATTAATATATTTTGAGTATTTACCACCTGACTCTTCGAAACAACCACCTTCACTGGTTATTACAGGTGTATCAGAAAAAAGTGACTCAACAATTGGTATCCCCCAACCTTCGAATAAGCTTGGAAAAACAAAGAGATCTGCAGCTTGATAGATGGCAGGTAAGTCTTCAGACTTTACATGGCCTAAGAAGCTAACTCTCTCCCATAGGTTAAAATCCGCCACAAGTCTTAAACACTCTTTCTTATACTCACCACCATCTCCAACAATTATAAGATGATGAGGTATTTGATCTTTTAATCGTGCAAAGGCCTTAATTAAATTTTTAACATTTTTTCTTTCTTCGACAGCACCTACAGATAAAATATATTTCTCAGGCAATCTATACTTAAAGAGACTTGTATAAAGTTGATCTTCATTTAGAAGTGAGTAGAAGGCCGGTGAACATGATTGATATGCTATTTTTATTTTCTCTTCAGGTACTTTAAGAAACTCTATAATATCACTTTTTGTTTGCTCACAAATGGCCAAAACTAAGTCTGCATTATCCACGGCAAATTGGAACTTCTTTTTATAAACATTGCGATCGATAAAAGAAAAGAACTCTGGGTATCTCATAAAAATCAAATCATGAATTGTAACAATACTTTTAATATTTGCTTTCTTAATATTTCTTGGAAGCTCGTGACTTAAGCCATGGTATATATCAAGTTCTTGTTTTTTAATATCGTCACCTAATTTTAGACTTCTCCACGCACTTGAAAAAGTATTATCGAGAACTCCTTTAGGACGAACGACATTTAAGTCACTATTTCTCTTCTCCCATGCTACAGCACGCTGATCTGTAAACTCAGGTGTAAATAAATAATAACTATCTTCGGGATAGTACTTTTGAAGACTCTCAACTAATGTCCGAGAGTAATTTCCGAGACCACGGAAATTGTGAAATATTCTTTTTGCATCAAAACCTATTTTCATATAATTAGAATTTTAATGCTAAAGAATCAAGTTTACAATCATTTAACCATTAATTGGAATTGTGATCTTCTGATTAGGGAATATCATCTTTCTTTTAAGTGAATTAGCTGCCACAATTTTCTTTATTGATGTTCCAAAACGCTTTGCAATCTTGTAAAGATTGTCACCTCTTTTCACTACATATGTCTTAGATCTTGAACTAGATATTCTTAACCTTTGACCAATGTAGATTTTACTTCTTCTAATGCGGTTATTAGCTTTAATTTTTCTAATCGATACTCCAAATTTCCTTGCGATTTTAGTTAAATTATCACCTCTTCTAACTTTGTAATATATAGTCTTTCCAGAGCTCGCCTTTGCTGGATATTTACTAGCAATTTTACGAGTATATTTCTTTAAAGATGACTTAAGAGATTTAGATAGCTTAACATCGTTAGGGATAACAATATTATATTTTTGACGTCTTGATATTCTCACATAATTGTTCTTAATATCAGGGTTCAACTTTTTAAATAAGCTCTTTGAAACACCTAATTTTTTAATCATTTTAGATACTTTAAAAGAACGTCTTACTCGTTCGACTTTGGCCTCTGCATGAACTTTATCCCATCCAGAATCATCTATATCTTTATATTTTGTTTGAGATAAGTGCTTTGCTGCAACCACTTTAGGAATATAGTAAATTGTTTCTTTAGGTATTAACTTCTTTTTTACAAGCTCTCTATAATCTCTAGTATTACCTCTTCTTATGGCATTAATAATACGATACTCTCCCGCATTATAAGCACACAGAGCGAGTTCCCAGCTTCCAAAAATATTATATAAATCTTTAAAGTAACCTGCAGCCGCGTGGGTTGCTTTATGAATATTTCGTCTTTCATCTAAGTAACGATTAACTTTCAATCCATAACGATCAGCAGTTCCTTTTATAAACTGCCATGGCCCAACAGCTGATGCATGACTTTTAATGTGGGTATTGAAACCACTCTCAATTAAGGCAACATAAAATAGGTCTGTTGGAAGTCCATGTTCCTTTAAAATCTTTGTAACAATTGACTTATATTTTTGACCATTATCTAAATGCCGTTCAAATCTTTTTTTATTTTTCTCTTTTGTTGTGAAATATTTAAGCCAAAACTTATAGTGTCTTTCTTTATAACGAAGGTGCATACCTGGTGCTGTATCTTTTTCTGATACATCTTCATTATCATCATCTTCTGGAATATTATCAGCGACACCATATTGAGTAACTCTAACCTCTTGCTCAAAATCTTTCTTTTCAGCATCGGAAAGTGAATCTTTAAACTCTACTAATTCAGATTCATCAAGAGAGATCTGTAGAGGCTTCTTAGCTTCTTTAGCATCTAACTCAGTACCTCCAGAAAGCATCACAGGGGTAGTAGAGCAACTGATAATAAATGTCATTAATAAGAAAATTTGAACTAGTTTCAACCTTCTCTCCTCGAAAAGTTAAAGAATCCTTCTTTAACTTACTATTCTAATAGGAAAGAGAATCAATTCAAGTATTTACGTTAAATTTCCGGGTTGATTTTATATTAAAAACCTAGATTGATACCTAGGCCAACATCAACAGTTCCGCCAATCTTCATGCCAGAACGTGGAACGCTGTCTACGACTAATCTTGTATGGATAACAAAAGTTCTATGATTCTTTAGGATATTAATCCAGTCAACTTTATGAGGCTTAAGCTCTAGACATCTTTCAATGCAGCCAAGCCTATCAGTGTCAATTTCACTGTCATAACTTAATAAAAGTATTCCTGGTGGAACATAAACATCTTGCTCTTCTATCTCTCCAGACTCTTTATTAAACTTTTTAATTTTTTGATTTCCTGTCTCTGAATAATCAAATTCCGAAGGGTCTAAGAAAGAAACATAAACTTCAAGCTT
>JAONMX010000068.1 GCA_028378565.1 Bacteriovoracaceae bacterium | reverse complement strand
CTTTTATATTTTTAATAGGGCCAGCACCTCCACTTCCTTCACCAGAAAGAGCATTAATACTAGTACTTAGTAAAACAGTGATTAAGATAATAAAGGTGTTAGTAAATACTTTTTTCATAAATCCTCATCTGTTAGTTAATTTTTTATTAATAAATAAGAAAATTAAAAAAAAATCAAAAAAATGGGTTCCGCTTGGACACCCTGTCCATAATTTAAGGCTAAGTAGCTGATTTTTATATTTGCTTGGACAGCTTTTGACAAAACCTGTCCATTGTTGCTAGTTTTTTGATGAAACTTGATATTAAAACAGGAAGGTGAAATGCAAATAGATACATCTCAAAGTCAAATAATGGATAGAGCTGCAAGACTTGCAAAGATTCAGGCTGATTTAAATGAGTCCATTGATAATTTTCCGTCGGAAAAGATAGCAATAAAGTCTTTATCGAAAAAAATAGGTATCAGTGAAAGAACATTAAAGAGGATTATAAAAGGTACTCACTCCCCAACATATCAGACGATTTTAAAAGTATATCGCTACTTAAAAGGGACATATAACGATAGAGAAACTGTTATGGCCATGCCTGAGATTCTAGGAACGTTTGTTGATGATGAGCAGGATAACTTCTCTTTAACTAACCCGAACACTTATTTTTCTACCGAAGTTGATAGTTACATTAGAGCAGATTCTGTTTTTAGGTCGATTTATATAGAAACAGCAACTGGTAGTGTTACAAAAGAATCGGTATGTTACAACCATGGTAAACATGGAGAAAATGTTTTAATAAAAATGTGTGAAGTTGGTATAATTAAAGAAGTAAAACCAAATGTTTACACGGCAGGACTTAATAGAGGATGTCTTGACGAAGTAACTTCTCATGAGATTTCAAAGTATCTATTAGAGTATAAGTTTTCTCCTGAGAAATCAGGACTAGAAGGTGAGAACTTTTACCAGTGTTTTTTTGAAGGTGTTACTAAAGACGTTTATAACGAACTACTTCGTATTGATTGGAATGCCTATCAAAAGAAGAAGAAGCTTCTTCAGTCTAAAGAATCGAAAGGAGATATAAAGTATTGGTCAATAAGCTATACAGATACTTTATCTAAAGAAGTTATTTATGAAGATAATAAAAAGGAGGTACTGCAATGAGAATGGTAATATTTTTTATATATGCAATACTTTCAATAAATACTTTTTCTGGTGAAGGAAGTCATGGAGGGGGGCCTCGTGTTGCAGGAAAGCACGTAGAAGTTTCTAAAGATCAAATATCTGATATTAGATTAAAAGACGAGAGTATCGTTTCAGTTAAAGATTTTCTTAAGAAGAATGATTTAGCTGGTGGTGATGGAGGCGGTGGAAAGATTGTCTTCTCTAAAGATATGAATGTTGCAGACATTCAATTAATTTCAGGTGAAATAATCAATTTTGTAAAAGAAGAATAAACAAAGGGCCTACTTGGCCCTTTTTAATTAACGTCTTTAATTCCATCTATTAATATCTCTCTCGTTAGGTGTGTTGCGGTGGGCAACTTAGGTATTTACTAAATAGAGCTTAAGAATTCTTTAAGATCAATATATCCAAGAGCCTTCACTATCTTTAGGAGTGTACCGACTCGGGGGTCAGAGTTACCATTCATAAGCTCTCTAATAGTGCTTCTTGCAACATCTGCTTCAAAAGAAAGTTTTTCGATTGTGTCTATTCCTAGACGACCTGTTTTGATATCTTCTTTGATTTTTTTCCCAATTAATTTACATAGCTTTTTAGACATATTAAGCATTCCCTTTTCATTCTTTTACATTATTGTTAGCGTATTGAGTGGCGGTTTACCGCCATAAATGGGGAGGCTGATGAACTACGAGCGAGCTTTAGGAAATATTAGAATGGCCGTTAAAATGGAGAGAGAATTTTGTGGACGTGTTGTGAATAATGTCCCATCGAGTCTTAACGAGCTAAGGCTAATGGATTGTGGAGACTTCTTTTTTATGTGCAAGCAACTTGAATTAAGTGAAATTTCTTTAAGTCTTAAACCTCAAGACTTTTATAGATTAAGATTAAACAAATACAAAAATCATAGAGTTAAGGATAAAATGGATCTTTAACCCATAAACAGTATTCCTTATGAAGAGCACTGTTTAAGTTTTGAAAGTCTTTTATGTAGTCAAATTCAAGAATATTGTACCCAGACCAAACTCCTGCCAAAAATCTTAAAAAAGAAGCTTCACCACTACTCAAAACATTTAAATCCGATTTAATTAATTCAAATTTCATCTCTCTATTCTCAATATCCCAATAGGTTTGAGTAAATTTTACTCTAGATAAAATTGCAAAAAATCGTTCCATATTATCCTCATTGTAAAAGTAAAATTGAATAAGCTTTAATAATTTACTAAGAAGCCATGATAATAGGCTCTTCTTTACTGTCAGGAATTAATATCTTCGATTTTACACTAAGTTTTACTCCAAGGGCTTCAGAAAAAAAAGTTCTAAAAAATACTTCATTAACAGGGGAGAGGCGTGTGTCTTGTTTTTGTTCTAACTTTGCAATAGTTGAAGAACTTAAGGCCCCTTTAATCACAAGAGAGAGTTTTGCACATGATAGACCTAGTAAGCTTCTTAGATAGGTCAATTCACGACCTCGGATTGGGCACTCTTGTATAATAATTTCAGAAATTTTTTTATCCAATCCCAGTCCAGACTTCTGACTCAGCCGCTTATTTCCAGTGTCAACTGTAATGTATTCAAATCCTAGATAGTTTTTATATATTGCCATAATTACTCCCAAAATAACGTGACTACTAAAGTTCCGTCCTCATATATACACGAAATGGTAAAATCTTCAGGAACGAGGCCTTGGCCAGTGAAGTTCCATGATTTATGTTTTTCATTCCAGTAATAGTTATTCAATCCTTTCTGTATTAAGTGTAAAACAGAAGTTGGTGAAATACCTCTTTCTGACATTCTTATTAAAGCGTGATCCGAATATTCAAATGTATTTGAGCTTAAATCTTCAATGATTTTATTTAACTCATCATCCTTGTTCATTTTCATATTATATGATGTTTTTGAGAATTTTTCAACGAATATTTCGGTGAAATTTTACCCAATATAATAGGTGTTATAGGGGGTAAGTATTTGAATTTATTATGTTGAATATGATTAGAGATGGTTTTATGGCCACCCTCTTTTTCATTGGAAGGAAATTTATCCTTCCGAAAGCTCAGGTTTTCTCGATGGTGTAAGTAGGAGCTCTTTTATGCTCTTAAGGAAATTATTAAGCGGCTGTCACTATGAACAGTATTGGAGAATTTGAATGAAAGAGATTTTTAAAAAGATTTTAGAGTCTGTAGTTGTAAGGTTATTTACTCGCGGCATTGTCTATATCTTCAAAAGACTTTTTGAGGAGTTATTCTGAAAGTGATTAATTCAATCCTTGCGACGTGGCTTACTTCCCTTACTTCTTTTTCCACTTATTTGGATTATATGTTTTGAGATATTCACATCTTTTTTGAGCATGTTCATTTGTATAATAAAGATTTGTTCTATGATTACATAATTTATCATAAACGTATTGTTTATCTTCCTCTGACTTATTAAATGAATAAAATCTATCACATGCAATAATAAAACCTTTTTCGCAGTACTTTCGATTAACCGTATGTTTACTTATTCCTCTCGCAACCTTCTTAAAGAGTTTTCTCTCGAAAGTATAACCTAGAACACAGTAACGCCAATTCTTATCGTTACAACCTTCATAGAACTTTTTAGTAAGTCTATTTACTTCATTCAGAGGAGCTTTCTTATCAATTTCTAGCCATGATAAGAGATAGTAAATCATATAGGCATCTTTCTTTAATCCGGTATATTTTGAAACCTCTGCTTTTAAATATTCATAATCATCTTTGTCATTAATATACCTTATCCCTCTATAATTACCTAAACCTTGTCCATATTTGTCTAATTTCTTATAAAAATTATAACTTGATTTATCATCATTAAGACTGCTCCACTCTATTAAATCAGCTGTCATATAAATACTATTATAGATAAGACCAGTTTTTAAAAAACCCTTTACCAGACTCGCATACCTCTTACAATAATACTTACTACTATCTTCATAACATTGCTTTTCAATATAACTCATCTTAATCAAAGGTTTTTTATAGCCTGGGTTTGCATGCGTTGAAGGATCTATTATCAAATTTTGAATTATCAAATCATCGCAATTCTCCACATTGCCATCGCTAAGACAATACCTCTCCAAAAGATAAATGAATAATTCAAAATCAAGCTTATACTTTTTATAGAAGAAATGACTACATCCATAGTATTTTTCATTCTTGCATAGATCTAAGTAAATCTTATCTGCATCAAAATAAGGATTTTCTGTAGTTCTCAAATCATAATCACGAACTTTAGATTTTTCACTGTTTAATTTAAAACCTCTTTTAACAAGCCTATCAATTAAATTAATCCATGAATTAATTGAGAGACATTTAGCACGAGGATCACCCTTTCGCTTTTCATTACAATCACTAACTCCAATATCAATTAAATCTTTATAAAGGTAATCAAGATCTGCCTTAGTCATCTCTTTTTGAAGTCTGATCTTATAGTAAAATGTTTCAAAGCAACTATAGAACCACTTGCTACTCTTCTTATCTCTTAATTCAGGATTCTTACAATCAGTGCTTCCATCCACCATCTTCTTGCGAACATGAAAATCAGGATCATAGTTAATTCGATAATAAGTGATTGGATATGAATAGAGCCACCATAGTGGTTTTACAAGGGGAGCATGAATATTTAAAAATACAGCCGCATAATGCTCACTCTCATAGAGATAATCAGTCCCATGCTTTGTAGTAGAATAGCTCTCACCTTTCTTTGAGTACAGGAAGACCTTATTATAGTTTTGCGCTCTAAAAAAAATCATTTTAAAGCCAATAGAATACATGACATAAAATGCACACAAGCCTATTGAAGTCATCTTTGTAAGCTTCTTGCGCTCAACAAGAAGCCCACATACAAACATGACAAATAGTATATCTAAACCCATATTAGCATTTTACCTAAAAATAGGTTTTATTCTACTTCTTTAATACAGAAATCTTCTGGATCATTATCATTAATGCCATCACACTGATTCTTAAACTTATTACTGGTAATATTTGCCGTCCCATTAATGATCGATTCAACAATATTGGCCCCTGAAACAATTGCCTCACCTGAAATAATCGAATCATCAATAATGGCACCGCTTTGCACTGTCGAGCTTGCTAAAGCTCGTCCCTTATTTCGAACAGTGGAGTTAAGAACTCTTCCTTCAACAAAGGAATTACCAAAAACTTGTGAATTATCAATAACACAATTTCCTCTTCCCTCAATTTCAGAATCTGTAATATTTGAATTATTTCTTACTTCACAGAAACCGGATAGGTTTGTTCGAGTAATAAATGAGTCACTAAGATCAGAAGATTCAGTTTGTTCCCCTTCTGACTCATTAAAGGTCATTACTAAAGAAGTAACTTCATTAGTGAATTCAATATCACTCAGGTTAATAACATTAGTTTCTGTAACATTTGAATTATTAACAATAAAGATAGAGCTATCAAGCACTTTAACATCTCTCACATTACTTTCAGAGGTCGCTTCGAAGATAGAACTTGATACTTCTAAATCTTCCACCTTAGACTCAGCAACTCTTACTGACCCACCATCAATAGTAAAATTAGAAACTTCAGATCGTTCAATAGTAACGTCAGATTCCGAAAGTACTAGGCTTGAAATTTCATTATCCCCAGAAAGAACTATGGAGTTTTCACCATCTAACTCGATATTACTAATTACACTTAATCCATCTGAGGATCCGATACCAGCTTCACCCAAAATACTTCCCTCAATTATCTTAATGGCAGGAGCATTTGAAGAATTATTCACCGATAATCGATCTGCATTAACATTAACATTAGAAAATTCAATATCTCCAGTAACTTCAATTAATCCTGTCATATTAAACCCACTATTCGCAACTAGTGAGCCTGTAATTCGACCACCTAGACCATTCACATTAATATTTCTCACGAGAGCATCAACAGTCACATTTTGAATATTTGAATTATAGATCTCCCCGCCACCAACTTTTGTATTTCGAAGAACTATATCTTCTGCCTTATCCGCCCTAAAGAAATAGCTAAATTCTTGGGTCGTTCCACTACATACCTCATCAAAGCATGAATCATTAATTAACAAGTCCACATTATTATAAAAAACAGTTTCATTATTTCTACCAATTTCAGCTTTACTAAAAATATCACCAGAAAATAAATTTAACTCACTTTGAAAAACTGACTTTTCAATAATCCCCTTAGACGG
>JAONMX010000067.1 GCA_028378565.1 Bacteriovoracaceae bacterium | reverse complement strand
TTCCTTTTCACCTCATCTGTGCTCTTTCTCGACCGCCTACCATGAAAAAAGTGCTAGAGCATGGAACATCTCTTGGAGTTAAAAAGTTTTCATTTTTTAATGCTGAGCTTTCACAAAGAAGCTACGCTGATAGTAAAGTTCTACAACGGACACAATTGAATGACTTATTAATGAACGGGCTTTCTCAAGAGGCTTCAACTTGCGAACTACCAAGTGTAAATATTTACGATCGTCTCGATCAGGTTCCTATGGACAAAGAAGAAGTAGATAGTAAAAACCAGCAAAGATATTTATTGAGCCTAGACTCTCAAGCATCACCACTTTCAAATAATTTAGATTTTGATAAAGAAATTGTATTTGCCATTGGACCTGAAAGAGGCTGGACTGCAGCAGAAGAGGACTTTTTGAAAGGAAAAAACTTTATACTTACTAAAATTTCCTTAAATACTCTTAGAGTAGAGATTGCACTTTTTGCTTTTCTAGGGCAACTTCACCATAATCATATAACAACTAAATAATTAAAAGGCATAATAATTTAATGAGTACAAAAATATCAGGATTCACTTTTATTAAAAATGGGTTAACGCTAGGTTACCCTATCAAAGAATCGGTAGAGTCCATTCTACCTCTATGCTTTGAAGTTATTATCAATGTTGGTTTTGATAATCCATCATGTACTGATGATGATGGTACCTATGATTTTTTAAAAAAAGAATTTGAAGAAAACCCTAAGGTTAACTTTTTAAAAAGCTATTGGGATCCTGAGCTTACTCAAAGAGGACTTATTTTAAGCCAACAAACAAATATTGCTCTTAAAGAATGTAGCGGTGACTACTGCCAATATATCCAAGGTGACGAAGCTCTTCATGAAAACGATTTCGATGAGATTAGTGAATGCGTATCCATCATGGAAAAGAATAAAAATATAGAAGGAGTTATTTTTCAATACCACCACTTCTATGGCAATACTCAGACACTTAAGCACACTCGCAATATTTATCGTCGTGAAGTAAGGCTTATCAGAAATAATATTGGTATAAGAAGTTATCTTGATGCTCAGGGCTTCAAAACCTCAACAGATAGTAAGTTAACTTGTATTGAATCTTCAGCTCGAGTTTTTCACTATGGATGGGCAAGAGAATCAAGCGTGATGAAAAAGAAAGTTGAGTCTTTTGGAAAACTCTATCATGGCAAGGATTATCAGGATAATGACTTTAAGTATGAAAGAATATGGGGTCTCATTAAATTCAATGGGATACATCCAAAAGTAATGTCAAAGTGGATTACTTCTAATAAAAACACTGTTGATTTATTCAAAATGCCTATACGCTTTGAATGGAAAAATATTGGACTTATGATTTCTGACTTTGTAGAAAGGCTCACAGGGTATAGAATAGGTGAATACAAAAACTTTATCAAAATAAAGGGTAGAAAATGATCCGCCAAATAGAAAAAGTATTAGATGAACAAATCAGGCCTGCACTTGCCGCCCACGGTGGTGATGTTGAGCTGATCGATTATGATAACGATAAAGTTTTTCTTAAACTAACAGGTGGTTGCCAAGGTTGCTCATCTTCTGCAGCAACATTGAAAGATGGAATTGAAAGGCTCTTAAAACAAAAATTTCCTGATATTGAAGAAGTTGTTGATATGACAGATCATGAATCCGGCGAAAATCCATATATGTAAACGAGCTAAGGCTTAAGGTATTTATATACTCCTACTGAATCACGAACTTGCTTTACACGCTCATGATCAAGTTCAGCAAATATAATTTTTTCACCTTCTCCTGCGTCGGCTAAAACTTCACCCCAAGGGTCGATAATAAGACTATGTCCATAAGTTTGAATTCGTTCATTATTCTTTCCCCACTGAGCAGCAGCAACAACGTAGCACTGATTCTCAATAGCACGAGCTTTTAACAAAGTATGCCAATGAGCTTTCCCTGTAGGAACCGTAAAAGCAGAACTAAAGGTTAGAATGGTCACCCCTTCCACAGCATATTTTCGAGACATTTCAGGGTACCTAAGATCAAAACAAATACCTAAACCGATCTTCCAACCCTCAACTTCGATTGATTGTGGTTTAGTTCCTGAAGTGTAAATATCTGCTTCATCAATAGAAGTTCCATCTTTTTTCAAACTGCAACTAAAGAGATGCATTTTATCATAGTGACTTAACTCATTTCCTTGAGGATCAAAGTTATAGGCACGGTTGATAATACTTCCTTTTAACTTAGTCGCGGCACTCCCTCCGATAAGATAAAGCTCATGCTTCTTAGCAAGGTTGGAAATGTTTTTATAATGTTCATTATTTTGTTCTACTAAATACTCTGTCGGCTTTAAACCATTTGAAATAGAGTAGAAACACTCTGGAAGAAACAAGATATTCGCACCAGAACGTTTGACTTGAAGACAAGCTTCATCAATTTTTTTTAAGTTTTCTTCAAAGTTATATACTGAAGTTAATTGATAGATGGCTATTTTCATTTTGCCTCATTAAACTTACCAATAGAATAATAATGAAAACCTTCATTTAATATTTTTGATGTTTCAAATAAATTCCTAGCATCAAATATTATCGGTTCAATTAATTTTTCTTTCAGTGTTTTATAATGAGGGTTTCGAAATTCTCTCCACTCTGTCATGGTCACAAGTGCATTTGAATTCTCTATGCATTCATACATATCATCGCAAACGGTTACTTGAGAAGAGTCGATTTTACTTTCATCTAAAGCTTTTAAATAATTATCACAAGCTACAGGATCATAAATTTTAATTTTAGCACCTTCTTTAATAAGGGCCTTTGCCATATAAATCGCAGGAGCTTCTCTGACATCATCCGTATTGGCCTTAAAGGCAACACCCCAAAAAGAAAATGTTTTACCTGAAAGATCACCTTTATAGTGATCCATCATTTTTTCAAACATTCTTGTTTTTTGAGCGTCATTTACTTCTTCAGTTGCTTGAACAATCTTAAGATCCATTCCGTTTTGTTTTGCTGTATAAACGAGGGCCTTTACATCTTTTGGAAAACAAGATCCTCCATAACCTGGCCCTGGGTAGAGAAAGTGCTTACCAATTCGGCGGTCACTAGAAATCCCCTGTCTTACTTCTTCAATGTCTGCATCAGTCAAATCACAAAGTTTTGCAATTTCATTAATAAAAGAAATTTTAGTCGCGAGGAAACAGTTTGCGGCATACTTACTCATTTCCGCCGAAACATTACTCATCATATAAATGGGATTACCTTGTACCACTAAAGGTGCATAGAGCTCTTCCATAACCTTGGCAGCATCCTCACTTTGATGACCAATGATAACTCTATCTGGTCTCATAAAATCTTCTACTGCTGTTCCTTCTTTCAAGAATTCAGGATTACTTACAAGATGAAAATTCTTAGTCGTATGCTTTTCAATTAATTGTCTTAAATCTTTTGCTGTTCCAACTGGCACAGTAGATTTAATAACAACGATTGTATTTTCTGAAATTTTATTAGCGACAGACTCAGCTGCAGATCTTAAATATTTTAAGTCCGCTGAACCATCATCTCCAGATGGCGTACCAACCGCAAGAAAGACAACATCGGCAGATTCACAAGAGTCATAATCTGTTGAGAACATTAATCTCTTGGATTTAATATTTCTTGTTAAAAGATCCGTAAGCCCAGGCTCGTAAATGGGACTCTTTCCTTCTTTTAATGTTTCAATCTTTTTTGGGTCGATATCGATACATGTGACCCTGTGCCCAATTTCGGCAAAACATGTTCCACTTACAAGACCGACATAACCTGTTCCAATTACTGATACTTTTAACACGACATCTTCCTAAAAAAAGGGATTGGCCTGAACCGATCCACAGGGTTATACTAAAGCGAAGTTTACCAAAGATTTTATTATTTTAACAAGTATCTATGGAGTCTTAAAGTCGACATCAGATAGGAAAATTGTACTAATACCTTATTAAATGAAGCATATAAAAACCTTACTCAAATTCTCATTTGCCATTGGTATCATTGTTTACTTGATTAGAAGTGGAAGATTAGATTTTTCATTGATTACAAAAAGTTTTCAATCCGGTTGGGGATGGCTCATTTGTGCGGGTATTCTCTTTTCAATAGACTGTTTAAGTTCATTTCGTTGGCGATGGATACTCAAAACGAATTCACAAAACCCGCTACCTATTAAAAAGGTCATTGGTGTTACCTATATCGGACTCTTTTTTAACTCTTTCCTCCCTGGAGCCGTAACCGGTGATTTAATTAAACTGGTTTACGCTAAAGACCTTGATAAAAGCCTCTCGAAAACCTTCTTAGTGACGTCTGTATTAATTGACAGAATTTTTGGTCTAATAGGTCTTCTCTTAGTTCTTAGTATTAGTTCTCTCATTTACTATAATGAATTAATTACACTAAGCCCCAAAATGACAAATTTGATCCACTTTAATCTCTTTCTTGGCCTCGGAGCTGTTGGATTTCTTGGGACGTTATTCTTTCCAGCAAATCTTCAAAAAGTCCTATTAGATATCTTTACAAAGGTTCCTGTCCTTGGTTCAAAAATCGTTAAAACACTTAAGGAAGTTTGGGTCATTGGTTCCAGAAAAGATGTTGTGGCCAAGGCCATTCTCTTCAGTGCTATTGTTCAAACCTTAAATATCGTTGCCTTTTATATTTTAACTTCTCCTTTTTACTCTCACCCTATTCCACTCCAATATATCCTAACCTTTATTCCAATTGGTTTTGTCGCAGTAGCGATTCCAATCTCTCCAGCGGGACTTGGCGTAGGTCATGTAATTTTCGATACTCTCTTTAATATGGTGGGAATCCCCGGCGGAGCAAGTTTCTTTAATATTTACTTCGTGATTAGAGTTTGCGGAAACTTATTAGGGATTATCCCCTACTTACTATCTGGTAGAAAACATTCTCTTCAAGAAACTGAAGAGTTCGCGTAATTTAATTTTTATTTTTTCTTTCTTTCTGGATAAACAAAGATTCTACTTATTTCAACATGCCCATAACGAGACCACTTCGTTTTTAAAGACTCTGTAAAAAATAAAAACTCAAGCTCTTCTTGAGAGTCAGAGAGCTTTCGAACTTTCTTTGCTTCTTTATTAATGATTGATTTAACTTCTTTAGGAAGAATACACATTCCACTATGAAGATAATGCTCTAGTTTATAAGGAAAGGACCTTCCAAGAAAAAGATCTCCTTTAACAAGATTAATTTCAGGATGTTCCTTAGGTAATGTAATTTTCTTATTATGAAGGATATCCTTTAAGACTGCCTTACCAGTAAGTGAGTTACCGCAATATTCAAAAACACTATGATTAAGGCTCTTGAATGCTTTTTCAAAGTCAGCTACAAGGTTTTTATCAAAGGCATATGTTTGAGCATAAGGCTCTTTACGATCAGAAGCTATATACTGAAAGAGATACCAATCGGTAAAAGCATTCATTCGAAGCTCATAGTCATCATCATCTTCAGTAGCTTTACCCGTTTTAGAAAAATAATACTCTTTTGCTTCAACGAGGTTCTCGTAATACTCATTGTTAGTATAAATCTCTAATAGATTTTCAATGTGTGACTTAATATCTTGGTGCATTCTTAATCATCTACCTTTAATACTGCCAAGAATGCTTCTTGAGGAACCTCAACGGATCCAACCATTTTCATTCTTTTCTTTCCTGCTTTTTGCTTTTCAAGTAACTTTCTCTTTCTTGAAATATCTCCACCATAACATTTGGCCAAAACATTCTTTCTAAGAGCTTTTACTGTTTCACGAGCAATAACTTTTGCTCCGACAGCTGCTTGAATAGCAATATCAAATTGCTGTCTATCAATTATCTTTCTTAATTTTTGAGTTAAATCTCTACCCTTATAAAAAGAACTCGAGCGGTGGCAAATTAACGAGAGAGCATCTACCGCTTCTCCATTTAGGAGCACATCCACTTTTACAAGATCACTAGATTCATAACCTTTAAATTCATAATCCATAGAGGCATAACCTTTAGTCATCCCCTTAAGCTTGTCATAAAAATCAAAAACCATTTCACTAAGTGGAAGGTCGTAGAATACCTGTACTCTTTCTTGTGTAATATATTGCATATTCGTTTGGCGCCCGCGTCTTTCTTCACAAAGCTTGATCACATTACCAACATATTCATTAGGAACGTGAATAGAAACCGCAACAATTGGCTCAGAGATACTTTCATACTCTCCGGCATCTGGCATTTCACTTGGATTCGAAATAAATAACTTATCCCCATTTAAATGCTCTAACTCATAACTCACAGAAGGAGCGGTACTAATAAGATTAAGTTCAAACTCTCTTTCAAGTCTTTCTTGGATAATATTCATATGAAGAAGACCAAGGAAACCACAACGGAAACCAAAACCTAGTGCCCC
>JAONMX010000066.1 GCA_028378565.1 Bacteriovoracaceae bacterium | reverse complement strand
TCATCACAATCCTCAGTACTGATTCCGATAATATCTTCAATTTCTTGCTTCACTTTCGGTACGTCTGCGTGAGGAAGATCTATTTTATTTAATACGGGTATAACTTCTAAATCGTTATCTAGAGCCAAATAAACATTGGCCAATGTTTGGGCCTCAACACCTTGACTGGCATCCACAACTAAAAGTGCACCATCACAAGACGCAAGCGAACGACTCACCTCATAGGTAAAATCAACATGGCCCGGAGTATCGATAAGATTGAAGTAGTATGTATTTCCATCTGTAGATTTATAGGTAAGACGTACAGTCTGAGCCTTGATGGTAATTCCTCTTTCTTTTTCAATATCCATATTATCAAGGAGTCGATCTTTCATCTCACGTTGAGTGACGGTATCTGTCTGTTCGAGTAAACGGTCAGCCAGAGTCGATTTTCCATGATCAATATGGGCAATAATAGAAAAATTTCTAATAAATTTTTGATCCATAAATGTCATCTAAATAGTTAATCTTAAGTAAAAACTTCGGTTGAGAGTACCATAAGGTAGTAATCTAGTGAACTTTCTTTTCCTCTAATTGGGATAACATTTGCATATCCTTCATAGATATTCTCAGGAACCTTCTCCACAAGCTCAGTCTGTGTATCCTCACCGTCTTCTGGACGCTCTGCACTCTCTGAAGATTCTTCCTCTTCATGACGCGCGGGGATGATTATTTCGGAGTTTTCAATTTTTGATCTTCTCTTAATGGCCAGATCATATGCTTCAATAATATTTGATGGAATCATGGTATCTGCCATTTCTTTTCCAATAATATCTTCTGACTGCACTTGAAGAATAGAATACATTTTATTGTTCATATAGATAAGATTTCCAGCGGCATTGGCCACAAGGATTGGTTTTCTTATCATATTAGCAAGAGCATCAAACTTTCTATTTTCTACTGAGATTCGATCCGCACGCAATTCTTCAAATACTTTAAAGCTATGAATCATTTTATTCATCTCTCTAGCGATTTCTCCAATTTCATCATCTTGTGAGTAATAGATCGAAACATCAAAGTTACAATCTTGTAACTCTCTAATGGCATCCTTAATTTTCTTAAAAGGAAGAGCAATTTTTCCAGGAACCACTAATGCTAAAATAATTGTAGATAGAAAACCGATGATGAGAACAATCATCATATGTCTTTTGGTTTCGTTGATAATCGATTTTATTTGCTGATCTTTTTCAACCGATTCCCCATACTGAATATCTTGAAACTCACTAAAGGCATCTAGAATTTTATCGGCCAGTTCTCCAATCTTAGCAGAACCTGCTCCCCCTCTTTGATAAAGGGTCCCCTTAGATAAATCTATTTTTAAGGAATCCACGTAGGCAAGCATCTGTCCGATAACTCGCTTCACATCAGGATCACGATATAGACTATCGAGAGTATGAAGTTGACTGGTAAAGCTTTCACATAAATTAATTATTTTATCAATTTGCTGAGGAGAAGGTGTGTTAGTTAAGATTCTTCTTTGATACTTAATTAAACTAACTGCAGAGATTCTAATTTCATCAGTCAGTAAACTAACTCGGTTGGACTTATTAGATATTTTTTCAATATCGTGATTAAGACCATTGAGGTAATGAAAGACAATAATCGAGAGGGCCCATACAACCAAGTTGGCTATAATAAAACTCCATGTAACTCGACTTTTTAACGATAAATTCAATCTTTACTCCTAGTCCGCAAGGTCAGAAAAAAGTTTATTAAAATTCTTCTCTGAACCAACGAGAACTACAATATCATCTGATTCAATAATATCCATTGGCATAGGACAATCATTGATTTCAACTTTATAACTTGCTTTTCCATCCTCTGAAATTGTTGGAACCTTCTTTTGAAGAGCAACAATGTTGAGAGAATAGTTTTGTCTAATTTTACTTTCGACTAAAGTCTTTCCTTCAAACTTCTTTCCAAGCCTGAGTTCTACAATGGAGTAGCCAGCTGCAAAGTTATATCTTTGAAGAACATGGGGAGCAACGATTTTTGAAGCAATAATCTCTCCCATTTCCTCTTCTACTTTAATGATTTCTGAAGCTCCAATCTCATGAAGAACATGTTCATGTAAAACGGAAGTTGCTCTAGCAATAACACGTCCTACACCTAATTTTCGAAGCATAGTAACGGCCATAATACTTTGTTCAATATGATCACCAATGGCCACAACGGCCACGTCAACATCTGAAATATTCACAGATCGAAGAGATCTCTCATCTGTTACATCTAACGTTACAGCATGGGTCACCCTATCTTTGATTTTATCAACCAAAGAATTATCGATATCAATAGCAACAACCTCAGCACCTTTTTCGTAAAGTCTTACTGCTGTCTTTGCTCCGAATGTTCCAAGTCCAATTACGGCTACTATCATTTAAATTCCTAAAATTATTAATACATTCATTATATCTTAACTATTAACCGATCATAATCCTTCCGTCAGGGTAGTCAAATTTTCCGATTGATTTTTGTCTTTGACCAATAGCAAGAATTAACGTTAAGGGCCCAATCCTACCACTAAACATTAAAGCTGCGACTGCAAACTTCCCCACTCCTGTTAGAAATGGAGTAATTCCTAAGCTCAGCCCAACAGTTCCAGAAGCAGAAATAACTTCGAAGAATATAGCAAGAAAGTTTTGATTTGGTTCTAATCTCATCAAAACTAATATGAAAAAACTCGTAATTAGAATCGATATAAACATGAGGGCTGTGGCCCTGACAACAATAGGTCCCGAAATCGACCGATCAAAAACCGTTACCCGTTTATCACCTTTAAGAGTTGCTTTTATACTTTGTATTAAGATCGCTAATGTTGTTGTCTTCACTCCACCAGCAGTGGAACCGGGGGATCCACCAATGAACATAAAGAGTGTCATGATATATAAAGTATAAGTGTGCATGCTTGTAAGTGGAATAGTATTAAAGCCTGCCGTCCTTAAAGTTACAGATTGAAAAAGAGATATTTGTACTTTTTGCCACAGAGTATAGTTATCTAGTGCATTTAAGAACTCTCCAAAGAATATAAAGAGTGCTCCGGCAAAAGTGAGGATACCAGACGTCACTAAAACGATCTTTGTATGAACACCCAACCTAACAATTTTCTTTCCAGAGGTAACCACATCTTTTAAATCTTTCAAGACGATAAAGCCAAGGCCACCTAGAGTAATAAGTATCATAATAGTTGTATTAATTAATGGGCTGGTACCGTAAGTTTCAAGACTTGTGTCAAACAGAGAAAAGCCAGCATTACAAAAAGCTGAAATAGAATGGAAAAATCCATAATAAAGAGCTGTTCCAAATTCAAAGCCCTCGAAGGTGAATGCAATTGTTAAAACGATCCCTCCCCAAAGTTCGATAAAGAAGGTGAACTTAATAATATCAACAATCATTTTGAAGAGATCTTCTAAGCTATTTACGTCGAGTAAATCTTGCATGATCACTCTATCTTTCATTCCCATATTCTTACCAAGTAGTATGGCCATTGAAGAATAAAGGGTCATGATAGAGAGGCCACCGATCTGAATAAGAATAAGAATGACGATTTGACCAAATAAACTAAAGTCAGTTGCTAATGATTTTGTCCCTAGACCAGTAACACAAGTAGCAGAAGTGGCCATAAAAATAGCATCAATAAAACTCAATGACTCCTCTCCCGCAGAAGATACAGGCAGCATGAGTAAAAATGTCCCTAAGAGAATAACCCCAGAAAAGGATACAATAACCATCTGTGCAGGAGATAAGCGAATTCCTCTAAATAATTGTGCTGAGGGAGTACCAACAAATTGCTTCTTCTTCTTACTTTCACTTGGTTCGTCATAGAGTGAAAGAATAGATGATAGTAAGTGGGTAGATGATAACCAAAAAGCAAATTCCTGATCACCCCAAGTTAAAATCAATGGAACAAAAACAGTAATACTAAAAATATGTCTTCTTATAAAATCTTCTAAATCTCTACTGGTGAGAAAGTTACTAATAACAACGATCCCAAGAATTATCGGGACAACCATGGCCCCAACTGATAAAACTTGATCAACAAGTTGTGGACTCCAAGAGCTCGGTACTTTATCAATCGATTTTAATGAAGATAGGACGATAAAAATTCCGTTAATTAATAACTCTAGCAAAAACGGAATTTTCTGTAACAATATATTCATAAGTATATGGTAATACTTATTTTTTCGATTTAAGTCGAGGTGCAAATTTTTCTATGCAAAACAAAAAACAGAATAAAATAGTCAACTTTGAAATCGATAATATTGATCCACTAGGACAAGGGGTTTCTAAAATAGACAATAAAATTGTCTTTATTCCAAAAACTCTGCCAGGAGAGAAGGGTCAAGCAACGATTACCAAAAAAAAGGGAAAGGTTTTCTTTGCTGAAGCTAATAAAATTGAAACTGCTGCAGAGAAGAGGATTGAGGCAGAATGCCCGCACTATGATCAATGCTCTGGCTGTAGCTTTCTCCATACCGACTACGAAAGTGAATTAAATTTCAAAAAAATAACTCTTGAAAGGGCCTTTGCTCAACTGACGCCTACTCAGGTCCAAGTCATAGGGGCAAAAGAGCGCTTCCACTATAGAAATAGAGTTCAGCTTCATTATCATAAAAATAGTAAGACAATAGGACAACATAAGCGGATGAGTCATTATATTGTTGAAACTAAGAACTGCTTACTGGGTACTCCTGAGGTTCAAGAAAAATTACAAGAAGTATATGATGAAAAATTTTGGAGTAAGCTCTCCAACCAACCACCGACAGGTCATCTTGAGATTTACAAAGATGGTGAGAGTGCAAGTATTTCATACAATCAAAACTATGCTACTGGTGGCTTTACGCAAGTTAACGAACAAATGAATATTGAGTTAAATGAATATATTTTTCAAATCATGAACTCAGCTGAACCAAAGAACTGTGTTGAACTTTTTGGTGGAAATGGAAATATTTCAAGAAAGTTTAAAGAGCAAAACCCAGACTTTAAAAGAATTCTAATAGATATTTATCCTCATCAAATAAGCTCTGATGATGATCTTTTTCTAAACCTAAATATATACAAGACCGAGATTTCAGAATTCAAATCCTCACTATCAAAGTCTTTTCCGAAGATTGACTGTCTGATCATCGACCCTCCTAGAAGTGGATACAAAGAACTCGTTAACTTCTTGAGAGAGTTTGAACCTAAAGAAATAATTTACGTCTCTTGTGATCATCAAACTTTGAGAAGAGACCTCTCTCAAGTCGAAGGTTATGAGTTTAAATCAATCACCCTTGTCGATCTATTTCCATCAACTCATCATTTTGAAACAGTTATTCATTTGGTAAAAAAACAGTAACCGAACAGTACGCTCAAGTATTATTTATTACTGCACTTAGTTGATTAAAGACGCGCATAAAAGTACAATTATATTGAACGTTTATCCTCAATACTGGAATAAAAAATGATGAAATATCTCCTGTGCTTTAGTTTTATCTTTTTGTTTACAAGCTGTGCCACAAATAATGAGGTGCCAGTTAAGTCCGTTGAGGACAAAAAGGCAGACATCTACTACGGTCATGGTACTGATATGCTCATTCAAAAAGACTATACGACCGCTTTAATGCACCTTCAAAATGCTGAAAAATTTCGTCCAGACGATACAAAAATTTTGAATAACTTAGGAATGGCCTACTACTTCAAAAAAGATATTGAAAATGCCATCAAGTATCTAAAAAAGGCAATCGACGAAGACAGTAAGAATAGCGACGCCCGAAATAATTTAGCATCAGTTTATGTAAACCAAGGTCGTCTTGGTGAAGCTTTGGAGCAATATAAGAGAATTTTAAATAATCTTGTTTATCAACATCAGTATAGAACTCACTACAACATGGCACTCGTCTATCAAAGTAAAGGTGACATTGATAGGGCCATTCTAGAGTTACAAAAATCCGTAAAGATCAATGCTGAATACTGTCCGGCCTATTATCAACTAGGGATTATCTCTACCAAGCAAAGACAATATAAGAAAAGTTTAGACTTTTTTAAGAAGTCCACATTAGGCACATGTGTGAACAATCCTGCCCCTCACTACCAACAAGCGATTTCTCTATTAGAATTAAACCTACATCAACAAGCGTTGATAAAATTAAAGGAAATCATAGAACAATTTCCAACAAGTCGTTATTCTATTCTAGCAACTCGTAAGCTACGAGTGATTGAAATTGAGCGACTGAAATCGAGAAGAACTAAAATGAGTAAAAATACTAAAAGTAGAAATAAGAAAAGAACTGAAACTAAAGTTTCATTCTAAAAAATTATGGCAAAAAAAAGAAGAAAAACAAATAGAGAAGGAAACTCAGAGAACAATGATTCTCAGGATGAGCAATTCCTTGATGATGTGAACGAATCACAGACCATGTCTTCTGAAGAAAGCTTTGATGATCCTGTAAACCATGA
>JAONMX010000065.1 GCA_028378565.1 Bacteriovoracaceae bacterium | reverse complement strand
ATCTTTACTTGGGCCCAGCTTGAATACCACAAGAAGCCAATATACATCGTCAATCAGGACGGATTCTTTGATCATCTCCTGAATCATTTTCAAAGCTGCGTAGATAAAGGTTTTGTAAAGAAAGAGCATTTAGATTTATTTTGCACTGTTGCAAATCCAAAAGATGCTGCCATGGATTTTCTTTCAAAGTCGTAGTCACTAGATTTACAAAAGAAGAGCAATCTCATATACTTTGACGTAATTATACCTATATAACTAACTGTTTTTAGAAGCGTAGCCTTGGAGCTTAGATGACTCGAGTTTTAGTATTTTTGGCATTTGTTGTTGGTCTTGTGGCCATTATGAATTTAAGAAATTTTGAAGATATCAAAATTGATAATACAAAATTTGATTTTGAAAAAAGAAAAGCGACTAATCTAAAAAAGAAAAAAGAAATTGCTGATCTAATGGCACCTAAAGAAGAAGAGGTTGTTGTTGAAGTTAAAAAAGAAGGACCTCTGGTTGTTCTTTCTACTGAGCAACTGGTTCGTGGAGAAGCTCTTTATAAAAAGTGTATCGTTTGTCATGGTAAAAGAGGTGACGGTAAGAAAAGTCAGAAGTCACCAGCAATCGGCGGACAACACGATTGGTATATAGAATCTCAAATCAATAATATGATTTCAGGAGTAAGGGTTAATAAAATAATGAATCCTTATATCAGAAAATTATCTCCTCAGGATGTTAAGGATCTTTCTGTTTATATCAGTATGCTTCCTGCTATGGGGAAATAGTTTTAGTGGCCATCTATTCACTAGAAGAAAATATTCCAAAAATTAAAAATAACTGTTTTATCGCCGACTCAGCTCAAGTGATTGGTCGAGTTTCTATTGGTGAACACTCGAGTCTTTGGTTTAATGTGGTTGCTCGTGGTGACGTTAATCAAATTACCATTGGTAACAATACAAATATCCAAGACCTGACCATGCTTCATGTTATTGAAGATATACCTCTTATTATAGGGGATGGAGTTAGTGTTGGTCACAATGCTATTTTACACGCTTGTACCGTTGAAGATAATTGTCTCATTGGTATGGGGGCCATTGTTCTTGATGGAGCAGTGATTGGTAAAAACTCTGTAGTTGCTGGCGGTAGCGTCGTTCCTCCAGGTAAAAGCTTTCCTGCAAATTCGATGATTATGGGTTCACCTGCAAAGGTCGTTCGACCTCTTAGAGAAGACGAAATCAAACAATACGGTCAACATTATCTTTCTTATGTGGAAACAAAGAATGCGTATCTAAAAGATGGTGCTCTTAAGCGGCTTGATTAAAAAAAGACAAAAAAAAAGAGTACAAGATTTCTCCTGTACTCTTTATTTGCTAAGCACTTTCGTACTTATTAATTCTCTTACATGTTTTGGCCATTAAAGAAAAGACTGTTAACAGACTTTCCGTCCATGCTTCTAACATGAAGAAGAACTTTATCGCTTTTCAGTTTACTTGGAACTTCAACTTCAAAGCTAAATGGAACCATCTTCATTGGGCAAATGTCATAGATTTGCTTCATCTTAGGTAGAATTGAATAAACGTCTTTCCCGTTGTCTACAACTTGAATTTCATCAAGAACAAAACAATCACTTGGGTTATAACCTTTAAGTTCTACAACACGACTTCCTTCTTTTTTTGCAACATACTCAACATTTGCGTAAACAAACTCGTCAACTGCATCACTCGAAGCTTCATCAACACTGATAACACTTTCTTTTGCATAAATTGATTTACCATTTACTCTAATGTCATAAACACCTTTATCAAGTACTCCAACATCAACTGCTTCAATAAATGGAACAATCATTTCAGGGCAAAATGGATTATCTGATTCATACTTTAATGACTTCATCTTAATGTCGATAACATTACCTTTAACAACTACTTCACTTTTTGGACTCTTGTGACATAGATTAGGTAGGTAACCTTCAACAATAATCTCTGCATTATCATTTGAATCAAAACCATTCGGTGAATAAATTTGATCGATTGGTACCATTACTTCTACTGGAGTAGAGGCACTAGCAAAACCAACTAAGCTTGCTAAAACTGCGATCATTTTAAATAAATTTCTCATAAGATCCTCCGTGTGCGGAAAAATTAATTTCCTGTTTATTTCCTTTCGAGATAAATATATTCCTACCGACATGCTTTGTTACTGATGGCAAATCTGTTTAATTAAAATAAAACGCAACCTTAAAAATGATCTAGGTCATGTAATAAGTGTGTTACTTCTGACACATTCCATAGGGTTATTACTGATAACAAGGAGAGCGTATGAAGTACATATTTATAGCTTTAATTTTTATATACCAACTATCTAATTATGCTCAGGACTGCTTTCCTGAGAATCATTTACGCTTTTCTGCTAAAAATAAAGGATTAGATTCTATAAGTGAGTTCAATGCTAAGAGGCTGATCGAAAACTTTACCAAGGTGATGGCCCCAGATGTAATGAAGCAAATGAATAAGAAACTCATTGTAGAGTTAGATTGGGATAATGAGAGAGTTAATGCTTCTGCAACCCGCGACGATGATAATAATCCAGTGATTAGAATTTTAGGGGGAATGGCACGACACCCAAGAATGACCAGAGATGGGCTATTGGTTATACTTTGCCATGAACTAGGGCATCATTTGGGCGGCGCCCCGAAGAAGTTAAGAGGAAGAAGCACTAAAAGAAGTTGGTCGAGTGCTGAAGGGCAAGCGGATTACTTTGCAACCTCAAAGTGCTTTCCAAAAATTGTTAGTATGAAAACAGAGACAACAAATCCGTTTAAAAACTTAAAGGAAGGTCAGTCCAAGGCAGCCAACCTTAAATGCGAGAACGATGAAGTGTGTTTAAGAATTGCCGCCGCGTCATTAAGTGTGACAGAAGTATTTGCTTCCATTAAAGGCTCAAGACAATTCCCTGTTTTAGACAAAAGAGATTTTACTGAAGTGGGGGTAACAAATTATGGACACCCTCAATCACAATGTCGATTAGACACTCTTATGGCGGGTTCTTACTGTCGTAAGTACCTTGATGATCCATTTGATAATATAGACCCGATGATTGGTGCATGCGTCTCGCTAGAGGGAGACAAAAATAATCAAGAAGCAATGCGCCCAAGATGTTGGTATTACCCACAGCAACTTTTTAAATAGTGATAAAAGTCATATATTAGTAGTTGAACACTCAGCTCATAAAAGTAAAAAAGCTGAGATGATTAGTAAAACGGAGGTCATATGAATTTAGAAATAACATTTAGACATTTAGAGCATACAGAAGCCATTGATGAAAAAATAAAAGATAAGGTTTCAAAGCTTAAGGAAAGACACTTTACTGATGCAGTAACTTTTCAGTGGACTTCTTGGATTGAGCACGATGATCATATTACTACTCTGAAAGCTCACGATAAGGGTAAGGATTTTTTTGTAAAAGCTTCGGCTGATAATCTATACAAAACTATTGATATGATTATTAACAAAATGACTGCACAAGTTGAGCATCACGGAGTACACTCTAAACACTAGAATTTAAAATTATTGGAGAAAAGAATGAAAGGAATCTATCTTTGTCTGTGTTTGCTGGTGATGCTCGCTACAGCAGCTGACACAAAAAAAGCCCCTACAACTACTAAAAATGTCATGGGGGATGTCTTTCAGTCTTTTCTCAATCTAATTCCATATATGAATAACGAAATGAAATTTCGAGATTCAAAAAATGAAACCCTCATTAGAAATAATCTCCATAAACTAACCAATGCCTTTGAACATGCAAAACACTTAAAGAAAATTAATTCTCCAGGATTTCGTCCAAGCTACGATGTTATTGTTGAGCACTTAAAGCATACAAAAGAAACTTTTGACTCTGGAAATAAAGTTTTTGCACGTACGAGGCTTAAGGCCACAACGCAGATTTGTATGACTTGTCACTCTCAGCTTGAAAGAGGTGCTTCTCGAAATATTAAGAAAAAACTTGAAAGTGTAACTAGAGGTTCATTCTCATCTGATTTCGATTATGCTGACTTTCTTTACCTAACAAGAAACTTTAATAAAGCTGAAGTTTACTACCGTAATGAGATAAGAAATAGAATTGAGAAAAATAAAAGGCTTAGAAAAATACAGAAATCAAAAGAAGCACACTTTCTTGACTATACAATTGAAAAAAGTATTAAAAGGCTCATCACTCTTCATACAAAGATAAATTATAATCCGCAGAAAGCTATTGATGTAATGAAAGATTATAAAAATAATAAGAACCTTGCAAAAAAACTTAGAGAAGACATCGAAGAATGGGAAGTTGCTTTAAAAGAGTGGTCTAAGAACGACTATAGAGGCAAGTTTACATCACGGAAACAAGTTGAGAGCTTTTTAACGAAGAACTTAAGAAGCCTTGATGTATCATCACTTTCAGATGGTTCAGAAGATATGACTCTTCTTGTAGCATCTGGAGCTCTTTATCGTTATCTAAATCGTTACCCTAAGTCCGATATCGCTCCTGAGCTTCTCTATTGGATTTCGGTAGTAGATCAGCAACTAAACTTTAACTACTTGTACAGTCTTTCTGGAATGTACCTAAAAGAGTGTATTACGCAGTACTCGAAGTCACCATTTGCTAAGAAGTGTCTGGCCAAATATAAAGACGATATAGAATTTGGTTATAGTGGAAGCGGCGGAACTTTTATTCCAAAAGAAGAGCGAGATGAGATTAAAAGACTCGAATCAGTCATAAAATAATTATAAGTTTGAGTAATAGAGTATTGCTATCGCACTTCCAATTGGCATGATAACGATAGCAAGGGCCATAATAAAGAAAACATAGTTTTCATCAATGGCCTTTAATATTTTTTTAGTGGCAGTTAACTGCTTGTTGTCCATAGACATGATAAATCCTTATTGAAATTGTGAGTATACCGATTGTTAAAAAAGAGATGGGTACCATCCTAGGATATTTAATTGAAATCGGCTTCAATACTTTTTTAAAAATATTTGGAGCAAAGACTAATCCAGGTAAAGTACCAAGCCAAAATAAGGCCATGGCAAGAGAACTTAAAATTGGATTTTGTAAGGCTCCTACAGCAATTGTTACTCCATAGAGAAATCCACAAGGTAGAAGAATACTAAGAAAGCCTACGCTGAAGGCCTTTAAATTTTGAGATTTAAGAAATATCACTTTAGAAAATATTTTCTGTGTTTTCAAAGAGGGAAGACTAATTTTAAAACTTGGAAAGATACTTTTTAAAGCATGAAAAATAAAGATAAGTCCAATAGCTAAAGCAGGTAAGATGAGAGATAACTTTTCTCCAATAAGTCCTTTGAGAATACTACCAATACTTCCTGCAAAAAATCCTAGAATGACATAGCCTATGAGCCTTCCCACTTGATAAATGAAATTAGATTTTGGTCCACTGGTCGATGCAACCACTAGTCCGCCACACATGCCTATGCAATGAGCACTTCCAGTTAAGCCTGTCATAAAAAGAAGAAAAATGGCCATTAAAATAGATTGGCTTTCTAGGTTATTTAATTGGGCCAACAAGATTGATCTCCTTTTTAAGTAATATTGTATTGTCTGAAGTATCTCTGAAAAGAACTGTTACCTTTCTATTTCCATTTTTTAATATAGTCGTAGGAAATCTAAAAAAGATATTAGTTTTCTTTTGGGTATCTTTAAGTTCGATAGGGTTCTTTGAGGTTTTTATCTCAATTTTTTGATTATCAACAGGGTTTAAAAACTCAATCTTAGCAAGCCGGTGATCATTATCTTTATAATCAATTCTAAGTTTATAAAAATTAAGAACCCCTTCTGATTTGTCTGAGAGAGTGACTTGTTGAAAAGGAGTTTTACTTGCTCTAACAAAAGTCGCTTTGAGGTTAAAACTATTGAGTAAAGAGGTAACAAAAAGAACTGAAACCACTACGATTGCTGTTGCATAGATAAGTGGTCTAATTCTAACCTTTTTAGGTTCTTTGCCTTTAAGCTTATTTTCCGTTGTATAGCCAACAAGACCTGTAGGTTTTCCAACCTTTATCATTATTTCATCGCAAGCATCAATGCAGTTGGTACAGGAAATACATTCGAGTTGAGTTCCTCGACGTATATCAATCCCAGTGGGGCAGACTTTTACACAGTGATAACAATTAATGCAATCACCTTCTTTCTCTGGGTCCGTGCCTCTTCTTGGTTCACCTCGCTGCTCTTTGTAAGCAACGACTAAACTATCCTCATCCATCATGACCGATTGAAATCTTCCATAAGGGCAGGCAATGATACAGAACTGCTCTCTAAACCAACCAAAATCAAAAAGAAAGAGGCCAGTGAGAAATAGCATAGTGATGAAAAGATCCATATGCTCTGTTGGAGGGCTCATGGAGATAGATAGCAGCTTGTGAGTTCCGACAAAGTAGCCCAGAAAAGAGTGACTAATATGAAGAGAAATTAATAAAAAAAGAATCCACTTGAGTCCCTTCTTAAAAAACTTTTCAAGATCCCATTTTTGTAAGGATAATTTTTTTCTCTGTCTTGCACCACCTTCAATAATACGCTCTATTTTACTATAAATAGCATCAATGAAGACTGTTTGGGGGCAGGCCCAACCACACCAAGCTCTTCCGTAAAGAGATGTTATTAAGCCCATTAAAAAAAT
>JAONMX010000064.1 GCA_028378565.1 Bacteriovoracaceae bacterium | reverse complement strand
GTGGAGTTGGGAAAACTGAAACAGCTAAGACATTAAGTGAGTTTTTATTTGACTCAACAGATAATCTTATACGCTTTGATATGTCTGAGTTCAGTGAAAAGCATAGTGTTTCAAAACTAATCGGTGCTCCTGCCGGTTACATTGGATACGATGAAGGTGGAGTCTTAACAGAGGCCATTCGTAGAAAGCCTTATAGTGTGATTCTCTTTGATGAAATTGAAAAAGCTCATCATGATTTTTCTGATATTTTACTGCAAATACTGGATGACGGTAGATTAACAGACAATAAGGGAAGAACTGTTAATTTTAAAAATACGATTATCTTGTTGACGACAAATTCAATAAGCCCTGAAAGTTACTTTAAACCGGAAGTTCTTGGACGACTAGATGGAGTTTTAGAATATCACTCGCTTGGAAAGGAAGTAATTTATAGTCTTATTGATAAACAATTAGAGCTTCTTAATGGCCGTTTAAAAGACAAGAATTTTGACGTAAGTCTTGGCAAGGGAATGATTGAAGCACTAGCTGAAAGAGGCCATGATGAACGCTATGGAGCACGTCCTTTAGCAGGAGTCTTTAATAAGTTAGTTATCCGTCCACTGAGCCGTAAGTTACTGGAAACAGGCAGTGAAAGTGAGCATACCCATTTGATAGTAAACTGGGACGAAAAGGCCAATAATACTCAAATAATACAGTAAAGTAAGAGGCTAATATACCCGACAAGATAAGTATGAAACATGGTTTTGTGCTTATCTTTTCATTCTTTATTTTACTTCGCTGTTGGGGTGGTAGCCGTCATGTAATTAAAATCGATAGTGACAAGTCAAAAACGCAATCTGAAGTCATCGTTGAGTTCGATAATTCTACCAATCTCTTCACAATTTTACATGATAAGAAAAAAGCGGAATCCTTTCATGAGTTAAAAGCTCATGAACTTATTAAGCTTTTAAAAGAGAAGTACGTAAAAGAAGAGTTCCATGAAAAGGTTATCAAGTCTGTTGAAACTGTACAGTTATTAGATGCCATGACAGATCCTAGTGATGAACGACTCATGCGAGCATCACTTCTGATGTTAGAAGATTCCCTTGGCGTTGTTGATAATCCACCAGGCTCAGACTGTAATGACTTTTAATATTTCTCGAATAGAGGAAAAGCACTTTCTGCAAATCTTAAATTTCCTGAAGATCGCAATGGGACAAACCCCTTGCTTGATAGTGTTATGGCCAAAAAAGGATTCTTTCGCATGGGAGAACTCACAGGCATGTCGATGGATTTAAATACAACAAATGATAATATTGGTCACGGGCTCTATCGATTATTTGGCGGAGAGGCTGACTCTATTGAAGGTGATGATCGTGGTTCGACATTTGGAATTGACGGTAAAGTTTCACTTGCATTTGAAAAAGGTGAAATAAGTTTGAAGTCATTTTCTAAAGGTTACGGACGTAATGCTCCTCAGCCTAGAACATTTATGATTGGTGATACAGAATACCAATCTTCACTTAGATATTATACAGATGAAGAAGGAAAGTATTATTTGGAGTTTCTTAATTATGAAGGTGTAGAACTTGAAGTGAAGAGGTTTATTGGAGAGTCAGATACCTATGTAAGAATTACTCCTGGTATGACAGTCAAAGATGATCAAAGTGGTCTTGCTAAAGAGATGCAAGACGGTTGGCATGAGATGACCAAAGAACAAGGCACAATTATCTATCATTACCTTGATCATATGGAGAAAAAAACATCTTATAACTTAGGCTTAGAAATAGGACAAGAATTTGTTTTAAGCGAGAGTGTTAGAAGTAGAACCAGTTTAGATTATAGTGGAGGAGTCAATTTAGCGACTGGAGATGATTCAGATCGGTACTTCCAAGGTGATGTGGTTATTAAGTATGAACGTTTTGGCTTAGATGATAAGGATAAACTAAGTTTACCTGGGTTCGAAGCAAAGCTCAGCCTTGGTGGAAAGTATTATCTGGATGATGAAAAAGATAGTGCTATCACTATTGATGTAAAAAAGAGGTTTCAAGTTGGGAAGAAATCATACTTATATCTTAGAACAGGAGTCGGTTATATTGATGATCGATATTCTAGAGAATATGGTAACGTTGAATTATCAAATAATGGTAGACTAGACTTACAATATAATTATGGAATTGGTTTTGAAATAGAACTATAGGATTAAATTATGGCCGATACAATTACCTTAAAACCTGAAGAGTACCTAATGAGAGAAGGAGAGGATAGTAATGAGATGTACTTTCTAAACTCTGGAACCATGGCAGTCTATAAAGTGAAGAATAATACAGAAGTTCAAATAGGTACGATTTATTCGGGAGAGTTAGTTGGAGAGATGTCTTTTTTAGATAGTGAACCTAGATCTGCAACAGTCAAAGCCATTGGTGAATGTGAACTAGTGGTCATCCCAAATGAGAAGCTAAATAAGTATCTTTCTGCTCAGCCAAAGTGGTATCGGGCCCTTGTTCAAACATTACTTGATCGCTTAAGAAGAACAAGCTCACGAGTTAAAATTTAGTTAGAACCAAAGTCCAAGTTTTCTATGGATATTTGCTTTTTCTTCTACTGAGAAGCAATTATTATCCATGCTTAAATGATTGAGCTGTGGCATCTCAAGAAAACATTCTGGAAGCTTTTCTAGTTTATTTGAATCTATATTAATTCGGTTTAATTTCTTTAATTGTGATAATTCTTTTGGGATTTCAGTTAAATGATTCTTAGATAGATCGAGAGTTTCTAGCTCCCTCATTTCCAGTATCCAGTTTGGAAAAGTTTCAAGATTCATTCCCACAAGAAATAATGTCTTAATACTTGAAGATGTTTTCTTTATTTTCTCTATTGCAGTTCTTTGGCCTTTTAACTTTAAAACTTCTAAGTTATTTAAGTTTGATAGATCTTCAGGAAACTCATTTAATTCTGGTGTTTGAAACTCGATAGAAATGAGTTGAGTCATATTGGCAATGGTAGGGGGAGTCTTTTCAAGATTCTCAGACTGTACCAGTAGTCTTGTCACTTCATTGGTTAACTTCTCTACTGGTAGGGTTGTCTGAGATTTTCTTAGTTTTATCCTTAATAAACTCATCATCGTTATTACTGTATATCAAAGATTGGAAAAGCCGTTCTTTCATAGCGTTTAGAAATCACTTGAAAGAGGTTTTGGTTTCTACCGGCAATTCCAGTGTTATATTTATTCTTATAACCTTTCTTTGTACTAGCAGGCCTTCTTTGATGTTTATAGCGACCTTGGTTACCATCGTCTTCCTGTACTTGATTATTGATTCCCACTAGAGATGCAGCATCAAATGTTGGAACGTCAGAATCATCAAGTTCTTTAAGATTGGCCATTACATCTTGATTGGCAAGAGCCGCTTTCTTCTTTGCAAGGTCTGCTTTTAAAGCTGCCATTTTCTTCGCAAAATCAGAACCTGACTTCTTACCTTTATTTAAAGCAGCAATTTTTTCTTCCAGTGCTTTCTTTTCAGCTAATGCTTTCTTTTCTTCATCAGTTAATTCTTTTTTAACCTTTTTCGTTGAAGCAAGTTGGTCTGCATTGTTAAAGCGAAATAAACCTTTTTTAGATTCGTACTCTGCTAGTGCAGGACTTTGTTTCTTATACTGATTATAAGTATCTTTTCTCGAGGCATTTAGGTAATCAGCGGCTTCTTTATCAAAGTCTCTCGGTGGAGTAGAGTTTGCCTTGGCCTGTTTATTAAGTTCATTTTGTCTATCTTTTATCGCTTTAGATAATTTAATAGAGTTATTATCAGCATCCTGAGTTGTTACGCTGGTAGAAAATGCCTGACCTTTTGCTGTTGCAGTTGCGAAGTCTTCCCCGATAGCACCGTTGGCCGTATTGGCATTTGGTACAAAGGCATCAAATTGTGGATAGCTAAACTCGGCACATGAGCTAGTTAGTTTACAATCACAATCTTCATCCATTGTAAGTTGTCCTCCACCATCTGTTTTTAAACATTTTCCTTTAGTAAAATCAATACCTGCCACTTCAGTATCATCAAGACCTTGATCACCAAGATTCATTCTTTGTCTCATTTCATTTAAAAGAACGATATAGGCATCCATTTGAGCTGCTGCTTCAGCAATCCCCATATCCATTTGATTAATATTATCTAAAACAAGTTCATACATATTTTGAATTGTGGTTACTCTTGTTTCAGGTACTGGGAATCCTGTTTTTTCAACTGGTCTTAGGTTGTTTGCATTAACATATAGTGCATTCATATCAATTCGAACACCATCTAAAGTTCCAGCATCAAAAGCAAAGTCTTGCCATGCCTTATTTCTTTTGGCCAAGAAATAAGAAAATGAAGAAGAACCTGTAGCTAGTCCTAGAGAAGGAAGCATATCTGCATTAAATGTTCCTTGATCTGAAGTTGCGTGAGCTGGAGTAACCAACTCTGTTCCTACATGACTGATCATTTCCAGTGCTTTCTTTTCTAATGAAAAGCCTTTCTTACTAAGAGCATATTCCACTAAGTCCTTTTTTGGAGCTACAGTATTATAAGGAAGAGAGGAGAGTGCACCATTTTGATGTCTCGTCCATTCATAGGAAAGAAGGAGAGCTTCCTTTTCATTTGAAGCACTTGCCATTTGTTTTTTAATTGCTTGGTTAATAGTTTGATCAAAAAAGCCAGTGGAGTTACTTTCACCAGTAGGCGGAGTTTCTTGAGTTTGATTATCTTTGTAAATAGAATCAAGAACGTCTTGTCTTGCTTTTTCGACAGCTTCTCTTGCTTCTTGCGCTTTACGGGCAATATAAGCATCATTACTATCTTGTTCGCCTTTAGCTGCAGCATAGTTACATTCAAGGTGGGTATATTTCTTTGCTAGGGCAAGTTTTCTTCTCCACTCAGCTGTAAAGTTTCTTGCTCGGATTAAATCATATCCATACCAAGTTAGAATTCCGTAATAGACTCCTTGGAGCCAATGAAATTTATAGGAACCACCAACGGCCATCCCACAACAACTACCAAAAGCAGCACAACAAGGACCAATGAGTCCATCAAAGATTGAAGCAAGAGTTGTAGTAATGGCAACAAGCCCAACCATTGTCGTAATAATACTGGTATCTTCATCAATCCAAGCTTCACCTTTCATGACATTTGCATGAGCATCATTAATTCTTTTATTCTTTACTGTGACTTCTTGCATGGCCACTTCCCAAGCATCTTTGAACATGGCAAGTGCTGATTCTCTAGTTCTTGGTTTGTCTATATACTCTTCACCTAAAACATCTTTTAAATATTCATCACATCGCTCTTTAAGAGCTGCATCTGAAGGATTTATTCTTAAACAAAGGTTTTCAAAAACTTCTGTATGAAGATTTGCCGCTCTTTGAACAGTTCTAAACTGTGTATCACGATCATCTTCTGTAAAATCCTCATAAGCTCGACACTGAGATGTATCACTATATAAATTGGTATCATTCATTTGTGCCATTAAAAATGTCGCTGAAGCTGCACGGAAAATATGATAAGCTCTTGAGTCTGCTCCATCAGGTCCTGTAACTTCTGGGGTACATCTTAAGTTCTTTGTTGCTGCTCCCACATAGGCCATGACTTCAAGGTTACTCATGGCCATTCTATGTCCTGAAAAACCGTTGCTTGTAATATATTCTGCTGAATGATTTGGATCAAAGTCATCTAAAGCGAGCTCAAATAATCGATAGTCTTCTTTATTTTCTAGTTGAAGTGCTAACTCATTTGCTTTTTCTGTTTGAACTCTAGCTAGTCGAGCCGCTGATTCTGTGGTGGCATTAACCATCTGATTAAGTCTTTCGTACTCTTGATATTGGCTACCTGATAAATTACAAGTGGTTCCTTCTGAAGCATTACAACCTGAAATTGCGTTAGCATCAGCCTGTAGTGCTGTTTGATTACTTACTGCATCTCCAGCATTTGTAATATTGTCTTCGTTACTTCTAATCTCTCTATCTATTCGATCAAGTCTTCTTTTTTCTTCGATCTCCGCATTTCTTACTATTCTGTACTCACTTCTTCTATCAGCGAGTACTGATCTTAGACGAGCAAGTTCTGCTCTTCTTGCCTGTGAACATCCACCATTCTCAGCAGCACATTGTGACGCAAGGCTTGATACTTGCGAAGACAAACTAGGGATAATCCCTCTTTGAGTATTAAACCTATTGCTATTATCAGGTGGGTCTAGCAATTCTTTTCTTCTTGCTTTGGCCTGATTATATTTTGCTAGGGCATCAGCTCTGTCGTTAGCTAAGCGTTCTGATTTTTCTCTGGCCATGTGATTTTCGCCAGCAGTACCGTTGACCGCTGCTTGGGTACTGGCCATATCTCTTGTTTGGTCATCAAGATTATTCATTTGATCTTGAATACCTGCAAAGTTTTGATCTAAGTAAGTTTGCTCAAAAGCGATTATGTCTTCATATTGTTGTTGAGCTGCTGAGTTTCTTGTACGACAGGCGGTTGTTGTACCACCTGCTTCAATACTTTCTTGCTCGTGAGCGGTATTTTGCTCAAGTAGGTTATCATTTTCTGCTGCTCTATCATTCAACTCTGGCTCTTCGCTACTTACTGAGTCTGTATCACTAGCTACCTCTGAACTTGGAGAAGTTGCAGGAAGCTCAGCATAGATTGAAAAGCTTTGAGTAAA
>JAONMX010000063.1 GCA_028378565.1 Bacteriovoracaceae bacterium | reverse complement strand
AAACCACAGTACTGGAATAATCAAGGTAACTGCTTCTTCTTATCAAATGATTACTACAAAGCACTTTGGAGCTATAATATCGGTTCTACAAAGTCGAAGAAGTTAAATACAGTAGCACAAAATAATATTGGCGTTATCCTTCTTAATCAAAATAATACAAAGGAAGCACTTGCCGTATTTTCTGAACTCGTTAAAAAGACTAAGAATCTTACTCCCTTGTTCAATCTCGCTCATGCATACTTAGAGATGGGTCTTATCCAAAGTAGTAACACTCTCTTTAAAAAGCTATATCACAAGAATAGAAATGATTCTGACTTTGTCTTTGGGCTAGCGCTTACAGAGTCTCTTAAGGGGAATTATAAGTACAGTAGTGGTCTTATAAGAACCATACAAGACCAAGACAAGGACGATGTCCTTTTTGTAAATGCTCTTAATCTCTATGGATTAAAGCAATACGAACAAGCACAGTTAACTCTTGAGAAGCAAGGATTAGTACTTGCTTTAAATGTTAAGAAAAGTAGTCAAAAGCTTCATTCTTTAATCGAAGCAAAAATAAAAGAAATGGAAAAAAGATCGCAAAACAATAGGGCCGTAGCTAATAAATAAAGGAAGTATTGTGTTGAGACAAAGACAAAAAGAAGAAAATATATTTGAACTTATTAGCTATAATAATGGTGAAGTTCTTTTTAACTTCAAGCTTAATAAGAAAAAACTACTTGTGGGAAGATCTCCTCATGCGGATATCTTTATAGATCACCCAACAGTAAGTTTCTATCATGCCCTCATTATCGTTGATGAAAACGGTGGTAAAATTATTGACTTAGAATCAGACAATGGCATCCTTGTTAATGGACAAGCTGCTCATAATACATTCTTTAGTCACGGTGATGAGATACTTTTTGGTAATGTTCCATTTAATGTCACAGAAAATATCGTTGAAGTACTTGGTACTGAGGACTCATTTACAGATCAAGATGAAGGAAATGTTGAAAAAGTAAGAGCAACAGAGCTCGTTGATATTAATAATTTACCTCCAGTTCCAGGTCTTGTGGTCATTGATGGAGAATATTGTGATATTACTTTTGACGATGAAACCTTTACTCCAATGAATAAAATTGTTGCTTACGAAGAAACAGGACGATCTGAAGCTTATGTTGATTTTGAGGACAAAAAAGAAGTTGAAAAGATTGCGAGAAAATCAAAGGATTTATCATTTGAAGTTATCGTAATGTCTAATGGTCATATCCTTGATGTTGAATACTATCCTATCTCAAACAAAACTGTTTACATTTCTCAAAGTAAAAAGAATTCCTCTACTTTTAAACTAGAATCTTTTGATTCTAAAGAAAGAGTGCCCTTTATCGAAATTTCAAATGGCAGCTTTCAAATCAACTCCATTCAGGGGTTTAATTCAAAGAATGTAAGAACTGGAGAAGATGATCTCTTTAAAAATAAAGCCTCTGTTAACTTCACTCAGGAAGACGAAGTTGTCTTTACCAGTGGTACGATCCAAGTATTCGTTAAGTTAACAGACTCTCCTCCATTTCTTAAATATGCTCCTTTCTTTGGTAGAGATGTCGAATTTCAAAAGCAAGCAGCAAAAATATTTGGCTCGATTATGAGTTTTATGTTGTTATTCTTACTTGTGGATACAACGGTTGAGCAACCTAAGAAGAAAATATCAGTTATTTATAGAAAAGCCGTAAAAAGTGAAACCAAGTCAGCAAATAAATCAAAGACAAATGCTGATAAAATCAATAAAGACTTAGGCATCAAGAAAGAGAATCAAAAGAAGCTTAAGAAGAAAGTGGCCAAAGCAGCTCCAAAGAAAGCTACTACTCAAAAACAAGTTAAGAAGAAGCCAAAAATGAAGGCCTATAAGTTTAAAACTAATAATAACTTCTCTTCTTTCTTTAGTGGAAAAAGTTCTGCTAACCCGAACAAGATTAATAAGGCCAACACTAAGTCTTCTCTAACAGGAAGCTCCAGTGCCGTTGCTGACACTAGCTCAAAGTCACTAGACTCCAGCTCTGCAACATCAGTTGAGACTCTAGGTAAAGACTTTGCTGGTAATTATGATACTTCTTCAGAGCTTAAAGGAATGGCCAGTAAAAGTGGAGTTGACACGACTTATAGTGACCAAAAAACAGTTGTGATAGGAAGTATGGACCCAGAACTACTGAGAAAGATTTTAAGAGAATATCTTCCACAGTTTAGACATTGTTATCAAAAAGAACTAGAGATCAATGAAGCGGCCAAAGGTGTTATTGATCTTAACTTTAGAATTGCAGCTAACGGTGCCGTTTCTAATATCAACATTAAATCAAAAGGTAATAAGTTTAGCTCAACCGGAACGAATTGTATGTCAAAAGTACTTGGGCTAATTCCATTTCCAAAACCAAAAGGTGGCGGAGTTGTTGATGTTAGACAGCCTCTCAACTTCTTTAGTGAAAAAGATCAATACTAATACAGGATTTTACAGTAATCATGATGCGAGTAAGTAGAGTATAGGCCTTTAAGGCCGTACTCTTTCACAAGACCACACCAATAGTTTTTCACCATAGGATGGGGAGCAAAAATTTTATCGAAGGCCCTTCTTCCCATGATCATACCAACTTTAAAAGGTAGATCATAACGTGGTTCAAAGATGATGCTTCTTTCTTTGGCCACATGACGATAGTAGAGATGTAGCTTTTTAAAGAGCTTTTCCTTTGCTTCTACGCTATGAATATATTTAACATCTATACTAACAGGTTTCATTAAGTTCGAGCTCTTCATCACCTTCAAAGAGGAATCAAGAGTCTGAATCTTTTCTCTGGAGCCTCTCAAGTTAAAATTGAGAAGCTCCTTATATTTAAAATCACTAATATAAAAGTTTCGAATGGCCCTTCTTTCAAATGGTACTCTTTTTAGAAATTTTAAATTCCTATATAATTTATCAAAACTCTTTTGATTTTCTTCGTAAGGCAACATGCGATCAATACTTCTGTCATGAAAGACAACAAGCTCTCCATCATATGTTTCCTGAATATCAAACTCTAAATATAAATAATTAGTCTGGTATTGAATCTCTGCGAGAGATTTTTTTAATGAGGCACGAGAATTTTCTGGTAAGTCAGTATAGTACTCATTTGGACCACCGCTTGCACGGTGGCCAATATTTTTTGAGTAGACTTCTATTGAAAGAAGTATCGATATAATTGCAACAAGCTTAATCATGCTAATATATTAGCAATTTACCTAGCTAGCAGCAAAAAATTCTTCAACCTGATCATGATCTGGAAGAGTTTTAAACGAATATCCCCAAGGTTGACCAAAGCACTTCCCTAATCCATCTCTTTGGAACACAGCAAGATCACCTGCTAATCTTCCCTTGTCAAAAATTCCTGAGATGATATTTGCAAGCATTGTACATGTGCTCGCTGTTTCAGGACGGTTAACCAACAGTAGGTCGAACTTATCTTCACTTTCAGTAAAGACCTTGATTGTTTCTTGATCTAAAACCTTACCAACATAGAGAGCTTCTCTACCATTTAAGTAAGCTTGAATAACACACATAAGAGCATCAATCTCACTATATTCAGAACCAACATTACCAATTAAGATTTTCTTATTGTTAATAGAGTTATTAAGTTCACTAGAATTAGAGCTACCATATACTTCCTCAGCACTACTTACTACTTGCTTTAATATATTTGTGAAATACTGAGTAATAGAGTTAACAAACTCTTTACTTCTATTGTCAGATGACTGGTTCATCATACTTAGTTCTTGTGAAAATGGAATAATAACCATTTTTACCAGACGCTTAATAGAAGATTCATTCTTGTTTAACTTTAAAACGACACTTTGAAGTTCATGAAGAATAATATCTTTTATCCCATGCTTAAGAGCACTTAACAAAACAGTTTGAGAAATAAGATAGTCTCTTTTTTCTTCTTCTTTTAAAACAACCTCTTCAAGAGACTCAGCTTTTAACTTAAGCTCTTCTAAGGATAATTTTTGAACCTGTCCAATGGCCTCGCCGGCTTTTACAACAAATGAAAGAAGCTCAAGCTTTTCAATATCAGCTTCACTATAATATCTTCTTCCATTTTCTGATCTGTTTGGATTAACAACCCCGTATCTTTTTTCCCAAGCACGGAGTGTATGAACACTTATTCCTGTAACCATGCTTACATCTTTAATACTTTTCATAACCACTCCTTATTTTTAATGTGGTAACCAATTATCTTCTATAAGATAGTTTGGATAAATAATTTATACAATGAGATGGAGATAGACGAAACCTAGACAGTGTCGAATTGACAGTAAGTTTACAAACCTTTAATTTCAAGCACTTAGAACAGTATGTTGTCAACTACATGTGTACCACAGTTGCTAGTACAAGCTCAAGCTAGACAAAAGAAACACAGAGTCATGTTTCCAGTAAGAGAATCACCAATCTTAAAGAGTTCAAGACTAGAGCTACGCAAATAAAGACTAAACCCTTATAATTGAGTTGGATGAGCTTCTTTCTTAGTAATAGAACGAATAATACGGATGAAAGAAAAATTGTGGAAATAGTCTCTATTAGGTTTAGCTTTATCATATTAGGAAAGAAAATGAGAGATAAATTAACGAGAGAAAGAAAAACCGTTAAAGAAAATATTGATAAGAAAGAGTTAGAATTTAAAAACTTCTTCAGCTTTAACTTGAAGACTTGTTCACGAGTAAGATCACGATAGGGATTAAATTTCATATGACAATTTTAGATGATTTACTACAAAACAACAAAAGTATTAAAAATATTGTTATTCTTTCTGGAGCTGGGGTTTCTGCTGAAAGTGGAATTAGAACTTTTCGAGACAGTAACGGGCTTTGGGAAGATCACTCCATTGAGGAAGTTGCAACGCCGGAGGCCTTTCAAAAGAATCCAAAACTGGTTCACAACTTTTATAATCAAAGAAGAAAACAACTTCTAAGTAGTGAAGTAAACTTCAACAAGGCCCATCAAATAATTACAGAAATTGAAGACTCTAATCTTTATAACATAGTCGTTATTACTCAAAATGTTGATGATCTCCACGAAAGATCCGGTACAAAGAATGTTATTCATATGCATGGGGAGTTACTCAAAACAAAGTGTACTTCATGTAATATAAGCTCTCCTATTGATTCAGACTTAAATACTCTGAGTATTTGCTCTCAATGTAATGAAAAAGGAACTCTACGACCTGACATTGTTTGGTTTGGAGAAATGCCTTATCAACTAAATGAGATAGAAACTTATTTAAATAGTGCAGACTTATTTTTATCCATTGGTACTTCAGGACAAGTCTATCCAGCGGCAATGTTTGTTTCAACCACACCAAGTGAATGTATTAAGTTAGAAATTAATATCGAGAAAACAAATATTTCAAATCAATTTGATTATTCGATTCAAGATAGCTCTAGTAAAGGAATGGAGATCCTTAAGAATTACTTGCTACCCCAAAAATAACCTAATCGAAAGGCAAAAACAAAAGACTCACTGGCCTCTCTATAATATCGTGGCCCCATTAACAAAAAGAATCTATCTGTAAAGAAAGTATAGTAAGCAAGATCTATTCGCCTCACCTCTCTCGTCGTTACCGAATCTAAAGCTTGTCCATCTTTTGTTTTTATAACACCTCCACCAAAGCCTCCACTTAAAGCAAAAGCTCCAATAGGTGTGTGAGTCGTAAGTTTTAAATTGGCCAGCATCATAAGTCTTTTCACATTAATATCGGGTAAAGTGGCTAAAGCACCACTTGTATTAATATAAGTATGAGCTGTTTGATAAGTGGTATCATCTGCATGCAAAGAAGGGCTAATCTTTAAGTTCATATTCCACTTACCATAGGTTTTTGGATGTTGAACATTTCGAATTGAAAAAGAAACATTTCCGATTCTACTTTTATTTTCATACTTAATGTCATTGAACTTTGTTTCAGAGACAGTATATTTAATATTACCAGTCCCAGAGTTCAGTAACTTCAACAGGGAACAACTTGATATTAAAGGAATAAGTATTATTATATGGAACCAACTAAACATCTTAGGTATTATACCTATATGAACATTACATTACTATTTAGAACAATATACCTGAGCATTACACTCACTCTTCTTATGACCTCACCTATTTATGCTGAATTACCCTCTAATGCTAAGGCCGAAACCAGTAAAAAGGTCACATCAGAAGAACAAAAAATAAAATATCTCATTAAACAGGTTAATGATTCTGGGGTCATCTTCATTCGTAATGGTGATGAACATACTGCCAAAGAAGCCTCTGAGCACTTGGCCTTCAAGTATAAGAAAGCGACTAATATGTTTTGGTTCTTTGGGGCAAAAACGAAAGTCACTGCGAAAGAATTTATTAATAAAATTGCAAGTCAATCCAGTACTACTGGTAAACCTTATTTGATTCGACTCAAAGATGGTAAGACAGTGACCACAAAAGAATGGCTAGATAAAAAACTTCTACTTTATAATAAAAAAGATTAAATCTCTTTCTTTTTAAGATGAAAGCATACACCTTTATCTATCACAATATTTATCTCGAAGCCCAGCCTATTTAGTTCTCTTTTTACAAAATAAAGTCCTTCCCCAGAACTTTCTTTTGAAGACATCCCTTTGTGAAATATATCATTAGGAGAAATACCTTTAGCAAGATTCCCGTTATTCCTAATGATAAGAGTATCTTTAACCAAAAGGACCTCAATCCACCTTTTATTCATAGCTGTTTGATGTTCTATTGCATTTTTGAACACATTTATTAGACATTGAATAAACCTTGCTGCATCTGTTTCAAT
>JAONMX010000062.1 GCA_028378565.1 Bacteriovoracaceae bacterium | reverse complement strand
GAATGAGAAAGCGCTTGGCCGAAAAATCTATTCAAAATTTCCTTAAAGTAATAAATGAAGCGGCCAAAACTTCTATGCCAGCAAAACCAATCGATTACTTAGGTCTTTTACATATGAAAAGATCAGCACATGATGAAATTCTCGATCGAATGGAATTAAAGCAAGAGCAAAGTAATTATATGGATCGTTATGGGCATTTCGGAGCTCCTGATCAAGTTCTTTCTCTGGGATTGGCCGAACGCCAGAAATTATTAAAAGAAGGTTCCCATGTTGTATTAGCAAGTGCTGGCATTGGTTATACGTGGTCAGCAGTAAGTATTCATTGGAAAGAAAATTGTTTTGTACAAAATACTATCGATAAATATGAAGGAGAATAAAATGAAAGGATTAAAAGATAAAGTTGTCGTCATAACTGGTGGAGCAAATGGAATTGGCAGAGAAACGGCCATTAAATTTTGGAATGAAGGTAGTAAACTTGTTTTAGTAGATATGCCAAGTCTTGAAGAGACAGAATTACAACACCAATTCCCTGAAAGAATGACATATATTCAAGGTGATATTACAACCACTGATTGTCTGAAACAAATAGACCAAGCAACAGCTAATGGGGTTGATGTCCTGATAAATAATGCAGGGATTACCAGAGATGCTAGCTTCTTGAAAATGTCAGAAGAACAATGGGATTCGGTTATTAATGTTAACCTAACTTCTCTTTTCAAAATTTCACAACTTCTTGCAACAAAAATGAAAGCACAAAATAGTGGCGTGATTTTAAATGCTGCAAGTGTCGTTGCTCATTATGGAAATTTTGGACAGGCCAACTATGTAGCAACCAAGTCGACAGTCATCGGCATGACAAAAACAATGGCCAAAGAGCTTGGTCGATATAATATAAGAGTAAATGCCATAGCTCCTGGCTTTATCGGAACGGCCATGGTCAGAAATATGCCTGAAAAAGTAATAAAAATGATGGAAGAAAAAGCACCTCTTCAAAAAATTGGTGAGCCATCAGATATTGCTGCTGGTTACGCATTCCTTGCTTCTGATGATGCAAAATTTATAACAGGAACTTGTTTAAATATTGATGGTGGATTGGTAAACGGATGAAAGTAGAATTTCAAATACACAGTAACGATAAAAAGAAACCATGGATTGTATTAATCAATGGTCTCTTTGCAAGCTTAGAATTATGGGAACCATGTATTGATGCACTTAAACCTCATTTTCAAATACTAAGGTACAATTGCCAAGGCCAAGGACTTATTCCAGAAGTTAAGCATAAGTATCTTTTAGATGATCATGTTAAAGATCTACACGATCTCTTAAGTGAGCTACATATAGAAAAAGCTCACTTACTTGGAATAAGTAATGGTGGAAGGATAGCCTTAAAATTTGCTTCCCTCTTTCCTGAAGCTTGTCATACCGTTATCGCTTCCGACACATATGATAAGTTAACGACTTCCATGTCTTTAAAAATTGAGAGCTGGCTTAAAGCTCAAGACTCAGGAGATCAAGAGTTAAGATTTGACATCTCAACACCATGGATTTTTGGAGATACTTTTTTAACATCTAAAAAAGATCAACTTACTGAAATAAAAGAATTGGCCTGCAAACAAAATAAAGAAGTTGTCGCTGGCTTGATTAGAGGTGCTCTAGAAGGTGAGGTTGATCTAAAAAGTATTGAAACACCTGTTCTCTTTCTCGTAGGTGAAGAAGACGTTCTTACTCCCATCTATCTTCATCAAAGAATGCATCAGAAAACGAAGAACTCAAAAATAAGTGTTATCAAAGGTGGGCATGCTAGCCTATATGAATTTCCTGAAAATATTGACATGCACATTATTCCATTTTTAAAAGATCAATCCAATCAACTACCGGAGCATAGTCTATGACAAAATCGTGGCTCAGCTTTCTAGCAATTGCAAATGATCTTTACCCTGAAAAAATAGCGATCATTGAAGATGACAAGAATATAAGCAGGTCATATGCTCAACTATATGAACAAACTTTAAAAACCCTATCTCTATTTAAGCAAATGGATATTAGAAAAGGTGATAGAGTTGCTATTTATGCAAAGAATAGAGTCGAGCATCTTACACTACTTTTTGCTTCAACTTACTTAGGGTCAATTCTTGTTCCAATGAATTATAGACTCAGCCACAATGAATCTCTTGAAATACTAGATAAGGTTAAACCAAAAGCTATTTTCTATGAAGAAGGTTTTTGTGAAAACGTATCTTATCCAGTTATCGATTTAGATAAAATAAACTATAACGAATATGAACCATTACGTATGGTTGAAGAAATTAATATAGATTTACCAAATTTAATGCTTTTTAGTTCTGGAACAACTGGACAACCAAAAGGCATTCTTCTTCATGGAAGAATGCTTCTCTCAAATCAAGAAAATACTTGTCGTTCTTGGAAATTAAGAAATGACGACATCACACTCATCAGTACTCCGTTCTTTCATACCGGTGGCTACAATGTTCTATGCCTTCCATTATTAAAATTAGGAGCAACAGTTATTATCAAGCGTGATTTTGATGCTGATAATGTATTAGAAATCATAGAGAAGTATAATTTAACAGTATACTTCGGAGTTCCTTCTATTTTTAATATGATTGCCGAAACCCAAAATTTTAAAGAAGCACAATTAGAAAGTATCAGATTCTTTGTTAGTGGTGGTGCAAGCTGTCCTGTCTCTTTAATTGAAACTTATCAAAAGAAAAATATTATATTTAAACAAGGGTTTGGACTTTCAGAAGTTGGTCCAAATTGTTTTCTCTTAGAAGGACATGAAGCAATTCGAAAGGTTGGATCCATAGGACGACCAATGCCTCATACCAATGTTCTCCTTTTAAAGGAAGATGGCCATCTTGCAGGTGTAGATGAGGTAGGAGAAGTCTTACTGAGCGGAGAGCATGTATGTGCAGGCTATTTTAATGAGAATGAAAGGTTTAAGAGTTGTCTCTTTGATGGATATTTTAAAACAGATGATCTTGCTAAAATGGATAAGGATGGCTTCTTTTATATCGTTGGCCGCAAAAAGGATATGTATATAAGCGGTGGTGAAAATGTCTACCCTGCTGAAGTAGAAAAAAAGATTATGGAACATCCTGAAATCTCTGATGTCGTCATCGTTCCTACAAAGTCAGCGAAATGGGGAGAAGTTGGGGTGGCCTATCTTCAAGGAAATAAAGAGCTAACTATAGAAGAATTAAGAGTCTTTTTAAATGAAGGCCTTTCTCGTTATAAACACCCTCAGCACCTTGTAAATATAAAGAAAATGCCTTTGCTAGATAATGGCAAAGTTGATAGAAATCAAATCAAACAAATGGCCTTAGCGAATTTTGGCCAATAAGGAAGAACATGGAAGCAGTTACATTTAAATATCTCTTAGTAGGATTATTTGTTTTTATCACTTTCTTTCTATCCTATAAGGGAATGAAAAGAACAAAAGATTTAAAAGGCTTCAGTATAGGTAATAAAGATATGAGCCCAGTGATGATTGGCATAACCATGGCCGCTTCCATTTCATCAACTGCCACTTTTGTGATCAATCCTGGATTTGTGTATACCCATGGACTAGCAGCTTATATCCATTTCGGAATTGCAGCCTCACTTGGAATTCTATGTGCTTTTATTTTATTAAGTAAGGGGTTTAGAAAACTTGGTGATCAGCAAGGAAGCCTTACAATACCTGACTGGATTTATCATCGTTATAATGACAGAGGTTTGAGCCTTTTCTTTGCTTTTATAAATTTACTAAGTATTACTTTTGTTGTGCTCATCCTCGTTGGCTGCTCAATCTTAATGAGTGGAATGTTTCCAATATCTCAGCAAACGGGATTAGTTATTACCATGCTCTTTGTCTTTAGTTATGTACTCATGGGTGGAACATATGCTCATGCTTATACAAACTCATTTCAAGGAATCATGATGATTGTGATTGCTCTTTTTCTCTTTGGACAAGGGCTTCATCATTTTGAAGGAGGCTTCTTTACTTCCCTTCAAAGCGTTTCAACAGAGTATGCCAGTGTCTTTAATTCTTCCTCAAATTTATATTATAGCTTCTTCTCTGTCTTTCTTAGTGGTTTTATTATTACATTCGCCCTTATGTTACAGCCTCATATCCTTACAAAGATTCTCTACATCAAAGAAGATAAAGACGTTAATAAATTTATTCTTACCACTGCCGTTGTTGGAATCTGTTTTTCATTGATGCTCTTTATAGGATTCTACGCTAAGCTTTCTGGCCTCGTCATAGCAAGACAAGATGCTGTGGTCGTTGAGTATATTAAGTATATTTTTGCTGATACAACATTTGGGATGTACTTTATTAATTTTGTTAGTATCACCATGCTTGCTGCGGGAATGTCGACGCTAGATGGGATTCTTGTTTCACTTTCATCAATGACCGTTAATGATATATACGCTCCCCTTTCAAAGAATAAATTAGATCCTAAGAAGGCTTTGCTTACATCACGAATATCCCTTATTCTTATTGGGATTATTTCAACTATCCTTGCATGGAATCCACCAAAGCTTGTTGGCCTCTTTGCCCAGAAAGGAGTTTATGGATTGGCCGCTGCCAGTGTTTTTCCAATACTCTTTGGTGTTCTTTATAAAAAAGAAATTCCTAAATTTGTATTATGGGGAAGTTCACTTATCGGACTCCTTGGACATCTCTATTTAAACCTAACAGGTATTGTACTTAACCCTGCAGTTAGCTCCACCTACTCCATTATGGCCTCTGCAACATTTGGAATTATTGCACTTAAAGTCTATGAAGTGCGATTAAGGAAAGTTATTCTATAATTTGGCCAAAACCGGCCATCTGTCGTAATAATTCATAATGTACTGTGACTATTAATTTACATATTAGTCATAGTGCAATATTTTAGCATGATACACAGATAAAGGTTTCCATGAACAAAGACATACAACGCTGCACATTTGCTATTATCTCTCACCCTGATGCGGGTAAGACCACTATGACTGAAAAACTTCTTTGGTTTGGTCGAGTCATTCGTGAAACCGGAATGGTGAAAAGTAAGCAAGGTCAGTATGCAAAATCAGACTGGATGGAAATGGAAAAAGAAAGAGGTATTTCAATTACCTCATCTGTTATGAGTTTTGGTTTTAATAATCGGGCCATGCACCTCTTAGATACTCCAGGACATAAAGACTTCTCCGAAGATACCTACCGTACACTCACGGCCGTAGAGTCAGTTCTTATGATGATTGATTCAGCTAAAGGGGTGGAAGAGCAAACCAAGAAGCTAATGGAAGTCTGTCGTATGAGAGATACACCCATTGTGACTTTCATGAATAAGTACGACCGCGATGCTATGGACCCGTTTGAGCTTATTGATAACGTAGAAAAAAATTGTTCTATTCAATGTGCACCAATCACCTGGCCAGTAGGCGATGGTGTCAGTTTTAAAGGTGTTTATCATATTAAGAATAAGAAAATTATGAGTTTTAAAGAAGACAATGATCCGTTAAATCCAAAGATTTGGGATGCAAGTGATCTTGATAATCCTGAGCTCGTTGCTTATATGACAGAACCTATTCGTGACAAGCTTCGTGAGGATCTTGAAATGGTAGAAGAACTCATGCCAGACTTCCATGAAGAAGAGTTTTTAGCAGGAATTCAAACACCTGTCTTTTTTGGAACAGCTCTTCATAACTTTGGAGTTATGGAAACATTAGAGATGATCTCCCTCCACTCACCAGGGCCTATGAGCAGAGAAGTCTTACTACCTCCTTTTAAAAATGACTCTGATACAAAAGTCGTAGAACCTACAAATAATAAATTTAGTGGTTTTATCTTTAAGATTCAGGCAAATATGGATAAACGACATAGAGACCGCGTTGCCTTTATGCGAGTTTGCTCCGGTGCTTTTAAAAGAGGTGAAAAGCTCTTTCATGTTCGTACTGGAAAAGAAATCAAGATTGCTACTCCCCTAATGTTTCAAGCACAAGATAGAGAAATAACAGAGGAAGCATTTCCAGGTGATATCATCGGGCTTCACGATACAGGGAAATTTCAGATTGGTGATACCTTCACTAATGGTGAGAAGTTTATCTACACTGGTATCCCAAGCTTTGCTCCAGAAATTTTTCAAAAAATAATTCTTAAAGACCCAATGAAAGCAAAGCAACTTGATAAAGGTCTGGTTCAGTTATCAGAAGAAGGAACCGTTCAGGTTTTTAGTCGTATGAACCTTTCAGAAAAAGTTCTAGGTGCTGTTGGTGTCCTCCAATTTGAAGTTGTTAAGCATCGTTTAGAAGACGAATACGGAGTCCATGGTGAATACACTGGTCACTCACTCTCCGGTGTTAGATGGTTGAAGTTTGTTAACGAAAAAGAAAAAGATACTTTCATGAGTAAGAATTCTTCTAATATCTATCTTGATCACAAAGGTCGTGAATGCTTTGGGGTAAAATCTGAATGGGACCTGAAGCTTGTAATGGAAAAATTTCCAAACGTAGAGTTTTTCAAAAACTCAGACTATAGGTAAAAAAAGAGGACCACCAAAGTGATCCCTGTTTTCTTAGTTCGATGAGCAGTGTGCATTATCACTAATATGCCAGTAGACTCTATAGTAACCATTTACTGAAACTGACCAACTACTCTCAGTAAATCCGACCTTATAACCTCCGTCAGGCGTTTGTTTTATTAACAGCTCGTAATCTGTATGATCACGAAATTCACGATGTTCTTCTGACTTTGCACTTATTTCTAAAAGACCGTCTGGAAAATGAACGGTATCGACTCTACCAATAGTCGAATATCCGCCCTTATAGATAGTATAATAAAATTTTCCTTTATCACTTAGACTCACATTTAAATTTCTTGTTCGTGTCCCAAGATCTTTGTGTTGATAGGTAACTGAGCAATTCAAAAAGATTTTGGAATCGGCGTAAGTACTTAAAGAAAAGCCTAACAGCG
>JAONMX010000061.1 GCA_028378565.1 Bacteriovoracaceae bacterium | reverse complement strand
TAGGTATTGGAATCATGCCAGATTATATTGGTGATAAGGATAAATCAGTACAAAGAGTCTTGAAGTCATTCAAAGGTATCAGTTTTTCAACTTGGATTGTTTCTCATCGAGAACTAAAAACCAATCGTAGAATTAGGTTTGTTTTTGATCAATTAGTTGAGTACTTTTCTTGATTAATTAATTGCCATACAGATTTACCTCTGGAGAGGTAATTTTCGTTCTTAGGAAGTAAAGTATTATTACTTGGACCTATTACCTACTTTGATTTTCTACTCACGGATTTTGGAGCTTGCGTAATATTTAAAAAGCTCAATCAATAAATCTTTACATTGTTTAAGCCAACTAAATATAAAACTCTGTAACATAATTCTAAAAATAACCGATATTTATACTGAATATTTCAAATTAAAAGTGAGTTAAGTGCAATATGAAAAGTAAGCAGAATAATGAGTTATTCGATCCTATTTTTGAAGGTCTCCAAGAAGGACTTGTTGTACAAAATTCAAAAGGTCACATCATTAAATTTAATCAAGCTGCTCTAGCCATTTTAGGCTTAACTGAGGAGCAACTTTTAGGTCGTGACTCCATGGATCCAAGATGGAAATCCATCAAGCAAGATGGTACCCCTTTTCCAGGAGAAGAGCATCCAGCAATGGTGGCTTTAAAAACTAAGCAAAAAGTAACCAAGATCACAATGGGAGTAATTGACCCTAATAGAGGCTTAAGGTGGATCAAAATTAATTCAACCCCGATAACAAAAGACAATGAGCTTTATGCTGTCACAACATTTAGAGATTTTACTGATGAGCTTATTCTTACAAATGAATACAGGTCTTATCAAGAGGGAGTTAATGCCACTGCAATTATGGCCAAAACAGATTTAAGTGGCACGATAACATATATTAACGATCTCTTTTGTGAAGTCTCTGGATATTCTAGAGACGAGCTTATTGGCAAAAACCATAGAATTATAAACTCCAATTTTCATTCTAAAGAGTTTTTTAAAGATATGTGGCAAACAATTTCTTCAGGTCGTATTTGGCGAGGAGAAATAAGAAATAAAACCAAGAATGGAAGTTTTTATTGGGTAGATACTATCATTACTCCACATATAGGAGTTGATGGAAAGATATCTGAGTTTATAGCTTTTCGATATGAAATAACAAAACAGAAAGAGGATGAAGAAGACCTTCAAAATGCCTATCAAGAATTAAAAGAGCTACAAGATAATGCCGCCTACGCCATCATTAAAGGTGATCATCAGGGTACAATATTAAGTTTTAATAATAAAGCTGAAGAAATGCTTGGTTATTCTGCAGAGGAATTAGTTGGAAAAGAAACTCCAGGTATATTTCATGATATTGATGAGGTCATCAAAAGAAGTGAAGAGTTTAGTAAAAAGTTTAATGAAAAAATCGAACCTGGCTACGATACTTTTGTCTGTCATTCAAGAAAAGGTCTCGATAATACTTTTGAATGGAATTACGTCCACAAATCAGGACGTAAGTTTCCAGTTCTACTTTCTATAACTGCAATTAAAAATGATAAGGGAGAATTAACTTCCTTTATGGGAATTGCTCAAGATATTTCAGAGTCAAAAGAACTAAAGTTAATGCTTGAAGAAAAAGCCGAAATATTAGTCAATTCAATTAATGAAATTTTCATATTTGAAATCGATACTCTCAAATTTGTTTATGCAAATCAAGCAGCACTAAAGAATATTGGATATAGTATTCAAGAACTAGAAGAAATGACTCCCCTTGATATAAAGCAAGAGATAACTTTTGAAGAATTTACGACAAAAGTTCTGCCACTCAAGGGCAGTAATACTGATCGAGTTAATTTCGAAGCAACTCACCAAAGAAAAGATGGCAGTCTTTATAAAGTCGATATCAAGCTTCAAAAAGGATTTTTCTCAGGAAAAGAAGTCTTTATCGCATATATATGGGATATTACAGAACAAAGAGAGCAAGAAAAAAACTTAAAACTCACACTTGAAGCTAGCGATGTTGGTATATGGAACTTCGATCCGCGAAGTAACTCTCTAGTTTGGGATAATAGTATGTATATGCTTTACGACATGAACCCTTCTGACTTTTCAGGAGCATACGATGCATGGGAGAAGAGTTTACATCCAGATTATCTAGAGAATTCTGTAAAGGAATTGCAAGATGCCTTAGAGGGAAAAAAGCCCTTCGATACAACTTTTGCTATTTTGACTCCAAAAGGAGAAAAGAAGTTTATCAAAGCCAAAGCCGTTATCGAAAGAGATAAGGACGGAAGTCCAATTCATATGACAGGAGTCAATTCAGACATTACTAAAGAACACAGTGCTCTAATAGAAGCGCAACAGGCTCAGTTAAAGTTAAAGCATTACGCGAAAGAGCAACTTGCTCTGAACAACTTACTAAGTATAGATAATACACTTAATAGTAGCCTTATAGAGAAGCTTGAGAATGGTCTAGAAATTTTAGTCAATGTCCCTTGGCTCGCAGTATTAAGAAAAGGCGGAGTTTTTCTCACCAAAGATGAAAATACATTAGAGCTTATAGTATCTAAAGACCTTGGACCAAAAATTGAAAATTTATGTTCTCAAGTCCTTTTAGGTCAATGTCTTTGTGGACGTGCCTTTGAAACAAAGAAAATAGTTCATGCATCTTGTGTTGATGAACGGCATGAAATTACATTTGAAGGCATTGGACCCCATGGACACTATAATCTACCAATTATTGGGTCAAACAAAAAAGTTCTGGGTGTTATAGTCCTCTACCTACCACATGGGCACGAAAAAAACGAAGACGAAATAAGCTTTCTCAAGTCTGTATCTGAAGTTTTTTCAAAGATAATCGAAAGCCATCAATCCTCTCAAAATTTAGTTTTTGCTAAAGAAAAAGCAATCGCGGGTGAAAAAGCAAAGTCAGAGTTTTTGGCCAATATGTCCCATGAAATTCGAACGCCTATGAATGGTATTATAGGAATGCTTCAGATTTTAAAAGAATCTCAACTTAGCCATGAACAAAGAGATATGCTACAAACAATTGAGGTTAGTAGCGACAATCTCATGCGAATTATAAATGATATTTTAGATCTATCTAAAATTGAAGCTGGTAAAATAGAACTTGAGAACATTGATTTTAACCTAGATGATCAAGTCCAAAAGTGCATAGATATATTTACAGCAACTGCTAATGAAAAAGGCATTAGCCTTGCTTACATTGCTCCTCCTAAGTCGATGAAAAATGTCATCGGAGATATAACAAGAATCCATCAAATACTTATGAACTTAATCTCAAATGCTATTAAATTTACTAGTTCTGGAGAGGTTTCAATCAAAACTGAAGTGAATGAGGAGCTTGAAGACTCTTATAAAATGTCATTAAGTGTAAAAGATTCTGGCATTGGTATTTCAAAAGAGAATCTACAAAACTTATTTCAGAGCTTTCAACAAGCTGACAACTCGATTACCAGGAAGTTTGGCGGGACAGGACTAGGCTTAGCGATATCCTCAAAACTTGCTGGTATGATGGGAGGTTCAATTTCAGTTGAAAGTGAACTTGAACAAGGCTCCATTTTCAATCTTAAAATATCACTTGCAAAGTCTAGTAAGACCAGTATACCGAGTAAATCTAGCAATAAAAAATTTGAGGTTTTATCTAGAGAATACCCTCATCGAATATTAGTTGTAGAAGACAATTCATTGAACCAAAAAATCGCTAAAATGATGTTAAAAAAGTTAGGCTATGAATGTGAAACTGCTGATAACGGTGAAGAAGCTATAGAAAAAATTAAAAACTCTAATAATGCATTCACACTTATATTTATGGATATGCAAATGCCTATTATGGACGGAATTGAAGCAACTAAACAGTTAGTCAAAGAATACAAATCTAACCTTCCACCGATCATAGCAATGACTGCGAATGTTATGATAGAGGATAAGCAAAAGTGCATTGATGCTGGCATGGTTGATTACATTGCGAAGCCAGTTCAGGTAGATAAACTAAAAAAAGTTATCATTGATAATAGCATTCCTGCTGATAACAAAAAACCTTCTTAGTAATTATTTATTTGTAAAATCTGCTGAATAGTTTTTGCATGCCTGCTTTTTCTCAAGTGGCAGCTGGTTCACTCTTTAGAAGTATGCGATCAGAAAATCCGGCGGTTATTTCAGAGTGACCTACCACAACCGTCGCCTTTCTTTATAAAATGGATAAAGTTGAAAAGACAGTTATTAGGTGAAAAGTATCTTGTAACTAATTAATATGAGCTAGGCCAATAGGTAAATTCAAATTAACACCGACGCTTTCGTCATGACTTCTTTTTTGGCCGACAAGAAGCCCTAACTTGAAAGTTTCGAAGTTAAATAGTTCCGGATAAATATTGAGGCGTACGCGGTAATCTTCTGTGCCATTAAGATAGAGTGAGGTTGATAAAAAATCATCCTTGTCATCAAAAAGTGCCGATACAAACTTTCCTTTTTGTTCTAGCGGATCTGTTAATGCCATTCCAAAAGCACCTGTTATAAATTGTTTCTGTCTAAACTCATAACTTAAACCCAAAAGGTTTTGCATTCCCATGAAAACAAATGGTTTCATCTTACTTTTAAAAAGATCAGGTCTAAATATATAATTTAATCCTGCATTAGTCATATCACTCTTATTAGGGAGATACATCGGTTGTAAATGCCATGCTTTCATCTGAAGATCATCCACTAAGAAATTCATAACTTTAGGATTAAAGGCAAGATAAAAAGAAAGGACATCAAAAACAAATAAGTCAGCAATATTATCATGGCTGGTTATATTTGAGTTAGTAAGTTCTAGTGCTTCATTACCAAAATGTCCTAAATAAGAAAGAGCAATGGTATAGACCATAGGATTTGAATAATTCTTTTCTTTAAAGTATTGATACAAGTAAAGATTGTCGTAAGCTCCACCAATCATATGAAGTCCAAGGTTAGGAACAACTCTAGAGGTTAAAAACTCATCTTTAAAAAATTTTTTATATCCACCATCCCTTTTTATTGAATGGTCAGGTGAACCGATTCGTTTAAAAAGTGTTTTATGCTTACTTCTAAAATCACTTTGTGAAAAATAATATGGGTTCTGAATAACATCAAAAGCAGAATTAAAATAATAAGTAACAGGAAAAAGGAGGTCGTCTTCTTTCGATTCATAAAGAGTTGGAAGCTCTTGAGCTAAAACCATGCTACTTATAGATATAAACAATAATAATTTTTTCAAAATATCTCCAAGAAATTACTAGAAACATATATCTTTTTTAATTCAAATCATACAAAATAACTTCATGCGAAATGTATTTTTTTTAATTTGTATCTTATTTTTTTCTCATAATGTTATGGCAGAAGAGATAGAGCAGAGTAAAACCGACATCATCTTATCTGATCTCGCTTCTCCTTTTACAACGGATGCTAAATATATTCTTCTAGGGGGGACTCTAATAACAACATATATTGCTTTAAACAAAGAAGACTTTAGTGAAAAAACAGCGAATAGAGTTGCTCACGATCCTCCACTTGGAAATTATGGCTATATAGGAGAGGCGCTAGGCTGGGGATATTTAAACGCTATTTATACAATGGGCCATCTCATTCATGGCTACTTCTATAAGAAAGATAAGTCTCTTCAAAGAGCAGAAATGATGGCCGATGCTTCTTTTTATACGCTCTTAACAACCGCGGCGATTAAAACAGCAGTAAAAGCGAGAAGACCTGAATATCCAGAAGAAAATGATTCCTTTCCCTCTGGGCATGCCTCAATGTCCTTTGCTTTTGCCTCAGTTGTAACTGCTGAGCATGGCCTATATTTGGGATTACCAGCTTATGCAATAGCTAGTTTTATATCAGTTTCAAGAGTTAATGATGGACGACATTGGAGTCATGATGTTCTTGCTGGTGCCACAATCGGAGCAAGCTTTGGTTGGGGAGTTTATTTAAATCATCGTAAAAAGAAATCTCCCTTTTTTCTCACAATATTACCTAATGCTGATTTAAAGTCTGCAACTTTCATGAGCGCCTACTCTTTCTAGATCATCAAAACTTTTACATTTCTCCAGCTTTTTTAAAAGCTATTTTGGCCACGAAAGGACCAAGTACCTCATAGACAACTGTGCTTCCTAAAATAATATTAAATATAAGATCTTTGAACGGTGCAATTTCTGGGAGCTGCACAACCTGTATCACAAGTCCAATAGCAACACCTGCTTGCGGTAGAAGTGTTAGCCCTAAATACTTTGGAACATTTGGATTTGAGGTCTTACCAATCTTACTTCCAATATAAGCACCCACATATTTACCTAATCCTCTCGCCACGATGTAGACTAAAATTAAAAGAAATCCAGTACTAAAATGTTTAATAGAAAAATGAGTTCCCGCAATTGTAAAAAATGTAATAAAAATAAGTTCTTTAATATGCTTAATTGGTAGTAAGAGAGAAACTTTCGAATCACTTTTATTTTGAATGTTGGCCACAAAACCCAGGGCAATACAAACCATAAGACCAGATAAATGATAGAGTTCTGAAACACTCACGGCAATTAATACAAGTCCAGTAAGAAGCGGTAACAAAAAGTCATTTGATATTGATAGTTTTGCAAATCGACTCAGGAAATAACCAAGAATAATACCCAATAATACAGAACCACCAATTTCTCTGACGACGAGTTCTAGGGTACTACCTGAACCATTCGGTAAGAAAAATATTGAGATAATGGCAAAAATGATAATCCCTAGAGCATCATCTATTGCAACTATTTTAATGGCCGTGTCTGCTACCTCTCCTTTTATATTGTATTGGTCGATAACAGCAAAGGTAGCTGCAGGATCGGTTGTTGACGCCACTGCCGAGAGAACGATGGCCATATAATTTGAAAAACCTAAGGACAATGATAAGAAATAAAATGAACAGAAGACAAAGACAACAGGAAGTATAGATGAAAAGAGTGTGGCAAGTATTGTGACTTTCTTATGTTGAACGAGTTTATCTAAGTGAATCTCGCTTCCAACAATATAAGCAATAAATCCCAAGCAGATCTTAGAGAAGATGTCGGACCATAATTCTATATTTAAAGAAAGCTCATGCCCCAAAAGATCTTGAGAAAATAGAATACCTGCTAGTAAATAAGAAGTTACACGAGGGAAGCCAAATCTTTCAGCAACAAGTCCAAAGAAGTAACCAATAACAAGAATGGCACCAAGTAATAATATTATCTCCATAACTTATTATAACCATCAAACCTTAATATGTAAGTGAAAAGTAATTTTGATAACACCCATGTGTCGCCCTTTTCTTAATATATTGGCTATACTCATGACTCTTCATAATTTACAATTAAAACAATGAGAAACTAATGCCAAAAACAAAGTGGAAATTTATCGATTTATTCGCAGGTATTGGCGGATTTCATATTGCTCTTTCTAAAGCAGGGGGACAATGTGTTTTTGCTAGCGAATGGGAAAAGAATGCGTCCAATATTTATGAGC
>JAONMX010000060.1 GCA_028378565.1 Bacteriovoracaceae bacterium | reverse complement strand
TAAGGAAGTTAAGGTAAGCAAAATTAAGGCGGACTTTAAAATTGAAGACCTGATGACAATTTTAAATGATAGCACTTTGCCAATATCTGCCAATAATTCTGATTTTATTTTAAACGGAGAGGTTGGGATTAAGAATGATCTTATAAGACCAAATCTTACATATAAGACAACGGGTCTCATTAAGTTCAAGCATGATTTAGAAGATTTTGGATTAGCGGCCTCAGGGTCGATAAAGGGAGTTAAAAATAATATTAATGTCGTACTCAATGCCTTCTCAGGAAAAGTTGATGTAAATCTAGCTTCTGATTTTAATTTAAATAGTAAGAAACCTGTTCAAGATAGACTTAAAAGAACAAAAGTTGAGGTCAACGCAAGAGATATCGTAATTAAAAAAGAATTACTTCAGACTCTTATTTATTCCCCTGGAAAAGAGACAACAGCAACTGCTTCAAAAAACACTAATGAAAACATTGATGAAAAAAGTGCGAAAGGAAGTGCGAATACAAGAGCTGGAAATAGTAAAAAAGAAATGGGTACTCCATTTGTTTTACCTAACTCAGATATCATCATTGATTGGGATAAAATTGTAATAGGAAGTGAGAAGACAAAAGGAAATATAAAGCTAAATATTAAGAATAATATTATTAAGACTAATAAGTATAAATTTAATTTTGGAAGAGGATTTGTAACAGGTAAAGAAACGATTACCCTAGGCAAGAATAGCACAAGCGGTAGCTTTAACTTAGCTCTAAAGAATATACAGTTTGATTCTTTTCAGGCCTTCTTACCACCACAAGTAACGAATGCCAGCGGTGAGTTTAATGGAACAATTGCTGGAAGTTTTCATTCATCGAAAAAGGTTACTTATGATGTGAAAACGTCATTAAATGCTAAGAATGGAGAGTTGAAGGGGATTAATGTCGATGAGTATGTAAAAAAAGTTTATGGGCTTGTCGAAAAAATTTCTGTTTTAAAAGGAAAGCTTCCTAAGAAAGAAGTTAAAGTCGATGGTAACTTTGAAAAATTAAGCTTGATTGGAAGGTTCAGAGAATCTTCCTACGATCTTAAGAAGTTTAACTTTGTTGGTATAAATAAAAAAATTGATTTATCTGGTTCTGGGACGATCTATCCACCACCTTCTTTAAAAGAGGGAAAGGTATATGTCGACTTTAAGGACTCTCTAGGACTATCAAAAATAATGGTAAAGAATGTAGGAACTGATACCTTGCCATTACTTTTCAAGGGAAAGGGTTATGACTTAAGTCCTGACTATGGCTACAGCACCAAAAAACTTGCAAAAAAAGCTTTAAAAACAAAAGGTAAAAAACAAGTTAATAAAGCCGTCAATAAGTTAAAAAAGAAATTATTTAAGTCTTCTGATGGAAAAGATCAAAAAGATTTAGAAGATGAAATTAAAAATAAAGCGAAGAAGCTATTTAAAGGGTTTTTATAAATGAGAAATGTAAAAGAGCCATTGATTTGGGAAAATAATAAATTAAAATTAATTGATCAAAGAAAACTACCTCATGAAGAAGTTTATATTGAGTACTCAACTCATGAAGGGGCTTTTGATGGAATTAGATTGATGGTGGTAAGAGGTGCTCCCTTAATTGGTTTTGCTGGTTTATATGGAATGGTTCTCTATTCTATTAATCACCCAAAAAGTACGGTTGAAGATTTTAATAAGGCTGCTGACTATCTTAATGAGGCCCGTCCAACAGCAGTTAACTTAAGTTTTGAGCTTGAAAGAACTAAAACTCTTGCTGCTTCGTATTTCGAAAAAAATAATTCTCTAGAAGGTCTAACTGCAGAGCTTTTAAAAATGGCGACTGAATCTTTTCAAGAGCTGGCAGATAATAATTTAAAAATGGCCAAGTCAGCAATGAAAGAATTAGAGGGACTATATGGTACCCGAAAGCTTAATGTCGTTACCTTATGTAACACTGGTTACTTGGCCTGTGGACCGATGGGAACGGCTTTAGGAGTTATTGCTCATCTTCATGAGAATGAACGAATTGAACATGTCTATGCTTCTGAAACAAGACCATACCTACAAGGTGGTAGGTTAACAGCTTATGAACTTTGTCAGCTGAACGTTCCTCATTCCCTTATTGTGGAAGGTGCTTTTAGTTACCTGATGAAGAATAAAAAAATAGATGCTATTTTTATCGGTGCAGATCGTATTGTTCTTAATGGAGATACGGCCAATAAAGTAGGAAGCTCTACCTTGTCTATTGTTGCTAAAAACTATGGTGTACCTTTTTATGTGGTTGCACCTACAAGTAGTTTTGATTTTGCGGCGAAGACTGGGGAAGAAATTGAAATTGAAATGAGGCCAGAAGAAGAAATTTTATCATGCCAAGGAGTAAGAATTGCTCCTAAAGATTCTCGAGCTTTAAATCCAAGTTTTGATGTGACTGATCATGAAAATATTTCGGGAATTTTTTGTGAGAAAGGAATTATTAAACCTGTCGATAGTGAAAATGTAAGTAAAGTATGCCTATGAGAGCAAGTATTGATATTGGATCCAACACAATTCTTTTGTTGGCAGGATCCTTTTCCAATGATGGCTTTAATGAGGCCATAAGTGAGTCTAGAGTTACTAGCTTAGGGAAAGGTTTAGATAGAACTGGAAAATTTGATCCCACATCGATTGAAGATTCAAAGCAAGCCTTCAAAGAATATGTCAAAATATTAAAAAAAGTAGATATCAAACCAAGTGAAGTTATCGTTACCGCTACTGAAGCTTCGAGGGTCGCTTCAAACTCAGATGAACTATTAGGTTTCGTTGAAAAAAAGTACGGCTTTAAAGTTCAAATAATAAGCGGTGAGGGTGAGGCTTACTATACTTCACTAGGGGTTGTTAAAGGCTCAAAAATCGCTTCTGATAGTGCCATTATTATGGATATTGGTGGTGCCAGTACAGAGTTTATAAGAGTAAGAACAAATCCTTTTTCAATTAAAGAAACAATTTCTTTACCGATGGGAAGTGTTCGAGCAACAGATTGGTTGCAAGAAGGTATTTATGATCAAAAATTTGAAGCAATCAAAGAAAAATTTGATATTGATAGCTTTAAGACAGAGCATTTGATTTGTGTCGCCGGTTCTATGACAGCTCTAGGAGGCATGATTAAAGGTCTGACTTCTTTTGATAAAGATGAAATTCAAGGTGCAAAAATTAGTATGAGTGAGTTTGATAATTTTCTAAAAAGTATTTTAAAATGTGATGCTGAAGAGCTAAAAAAACAATATCCATTCTTAGGAAAAAGAGCTCCTTATATCCAAGGGGGAGCAATCGTAGGTAAAACACTAGCAGATATTTTAGGTGTAAAAACTTTTGAAATAAGCACGCTTGGCCTAAGATATGGTACAATTTTCTCTGGAGGAATTGATGAACGATTTGTCAGATAATTTACCAGATAACTTTGCAGAGCCTATTTCATTTAAAAAAAGAAAAGTTATTTTTGCTGAGGGCGAGAAGTCTGCTTACCTTTATATTGTTGTTAAAGGTGAAGTAATGATCTTCAAAGATGAAAATAATAGAATTCTTCCTATTACTGTCGTCGGTGAGAAAGATTTTATTGGTGAACTTTCGATGTTTAGTGACGAGAAAAGGTCAGCTTCTGCTATTGCTTCAGAAGACTCTCAATTAATGATGATTAAAAAGAATGATATTAGACTCGTGCTAAAAGAATGCCCAGAGTGGGTAACAAGTATTATGAATACTATTTCTGATCGTTTAAGATCCACGGTTGATCTTTTAAGAGAGCATAGAATTACTGATGATCTCAACACAAATACTAAAAATCTTACTGCCGAAGAAACAAATCAGTTTCTAAGTTCTTTAAAAGACTACAAGTCCCGTAGAGGAATTAAGTAATAATTACAATGGTATAGCTGATTCTGATGCGTAGTGCTATAACTCTCTCACCTATAAAAAGAGAGAGAATCATGAAGTTATTTTTATTACTATTATCACTACTATTTATTTCAAGTTCTTACGCAGAGTCAGTAAGGCCGGAGCGTTATATTGTTGTAGGGGTTTCTGGTTTTGGAACCAGAGGGCCAGAGAATGCTTGGCAACCTTCAGCTGTTCACGAGAGACTTCCATCACATTACAGAATTGAAAACTCTTATAAACTTGTACATTTTGCAAAACAATCCGAAGTGAATGAAGTTCTAGAGGAGTTTCAATGTCATGATGGAAAACAGAATAGAAAAGATCTTGGCCTCATAATCATGGCCAACAGTTGGGGTTCTTCAAAGGCACTAAAGCTTGCTAAAAAATATTCAAAACTTTGTGGAAGAAGTTCAGATTTATTTTTTATGATTGATGGGGTTAGAAAACCGCTATTTGCAAATGGTACGAAACCTAAGGCCCAGCAATGTTTTTCTTTTTATCAAAGAAAAGGCCTGGTTCGCGGAAAGGCGATTAAGGGTTGTACCAATGTTGATTTTACAAAGAAGTGTAATGACATGGGCTATGGGGCCGTGAATTGTCATATCTATGTTGAATGGGAGGGTGCTAGAAGAGCTTCTCAACTTGTAAATAGATTCCTAAAGAATCAGTAGTTTATATGTCCACAGGCAGCTTTTGCCGCTGCCAACTTTTTGTGGACTTAAAGCTTATACCCTACATAAATTCCAAGACCTTGCGAGTTTCGGTAATAAGAAAGCTCTCCACTAAAGTCTTGTGTTTTAGAAAAATAATAAAGTCCATACTTAAATTTTTCACCAAGGTTTAGCGATACTTTGTGAGAGATTTCTTTGCTTGTTGTGCTAAGACCGCCAACCTCAAGACTTCCCGATGCTTGACTAAAGAATTCATAAGTCAAAAAGCTGCTTGTAACTCTAATCCCAGCGCCCTTACCTAAAAAACTAGCTTCTTCAAAGTCTGTATTTAATGGAATATAGAGATTATTCTGAGAAAGACCAAAGAATAGCCCAAGTTGATTCGATTTATTACCAAATGATCTGCCAAATTTAATATCCATAACTGACTCAGATTGAGCAGAATTACTTTCAGAGTAGTCATTGTTAGAGAATGAAGAGCTTCCAAACCATTTTTTCCAACCCTTTTCTACAGAAAAAGAGGTATAGCTGCGTTGTAGTCTCTCAACACCATCAAGGCTGGAGTTTTTCCCGTACTGCCCCCTTGACTCACCTACTGATCTAGAGATTTTAAATGAAAGTGCATAACAATTATTTTGAAAAATAATTAAGGAAAATAGGCAAATAGGCAAATAAAGCTTTCACATATTAATTATACAAGACAGTCAGCTTTTATAAGTCGGCAAAAAGCTATAAAAAATATTGCATAAATGATTGCACACTTGCAATATTTAACGAGGTAAGTCTGAATTAGGCTTATTCTATCGGATATCTAAAAGTATAGTCGCCACTTAGCGGTGACTACCCCACTCGATTACTGCTAAACTATCTAAATATTGCCGTTTGATTTCCGGAAAGGAGATGTCTCTTTCCGAAAGGTTTGTAATGTTTTTGAGTGCTGAAAAGAAAATTAAAATTCCAAGAGCCAAGATTTCAAGGGTCCAAGTGCCTGACGGCACCCTATGCAAAGAATGATTTACAAATTAAGTTAGGTGTTATGCGTTGCTACGGGCGGAAGACACAGCGAAAGCCAATGTGCGTGTTCGAGAACCTTGAGAAAGAGTCCAAACCGAGCGCGAACGCACCAGCGTTCGTTCCAAAGTCCCAACCACCACCGCGAAGCGCCGCCCCGCCGGATGTGCCTGCATAGTATCTGCCCATACCGTGACTTGCGTTAAAGCTAGGGTCATCTGGTAATATTGACTCGGCAGGTACTAGTGCTGAAAATGTATCTATAACTGTAAATTCTTTCCATGAGGCAGTTGGAGTTCCGCCTTCACTTGGTTTGTTTCCTTGGCTCATACTCGTTGAGAGGGCTCCGCCTAAGGTCCAGTCTGTCCATTCCCAGACGTTTCCTGATAAGTCCCAAATGACTTCACCGTTATCAAGTGTGAGCGAAGCGAGGGCGTTTCTGCCTGTGCCTGATTCTGGATTAGCTCCGTTATAGCCTGAATCACCACCTGTACAGCCGTTTGCTCCACCAACGTTTCCTCTTTTAAGGCATCCTGAACCTACTGCTCCATCTGTCCAGTTAGCTGCTACGTTTTCTACGTTTCTTGCTATTGCCATCCATTCAGGATTTGAAATTAAGTCGTAATTTGCCCCTAGAGACTGACATTCTGCTTTTGCATTTGCTTGATTTATACTTACCCATGGGGCACCTGTTGCTGTTGATACTGGATCTCCACCACTATTTTTTGCTTCGTATTGCATAACACAGAAATTATCAGGAGCACCTACTGCTGCCATCGAGGGAACTTCTATATATCCAGCAGGACATGCGCCTATAGTATAGCTAACATTTGCAGTGGAGCATGAACTTGTTCCGCCGCCTCCTGTTGCATTGGCGTAAAAAGTATAGCTTGCTGCTACTAAAGTAGATGTTGTGATTGCTATAGTCGTTCCGGCAGAGACTGCTGAGCCTACTTCAGTTGAACAAGTTAGGTCTGTAAAAAGTTTAATTGTGTCTCCAGATTTTACTCCGCTAACTGTAATAGTCGGAGTTGTATCGAAGCCTGGGCTTGAAGCTGGTGTTGTTAGAGCTAGACCTGTCGGAGCACTTGGTGCGCCTATTGTTGTGAAGCTTATGTCGTTTGTATTTGCATCGTTAAGACCAGTTGAATCAACAAGCCTGACCCTATAGGTGTAGCTCGTTGCTGCTGTTAATCCTGTTAGATTGTAGGTTGCTGTTGGAGATGCTACAGAGTCTATTAAAGTTAAAGTTGATCCACTCACTGAGAAGATTCGATATTGAACTCCTCCCGAAACATGAGTCCAATTGATCGTTGCCGTGGAATCCGTCACCGCTGAAATACTATCAATACCGGCAAAGGTCACATCTGGTGGTGTTCCTGAACCTGTACCGCTGCCTGAATCGCTATTTTCTGCGATCGTATCAGACTCTGCACCTGCCTTACAGCCAGTTAGTAGAGAAAGGGAGAATAGTAAAATAAGTGTCATTATCAGTTTTGTTTTCATAGTTTATTATACCTCATGAATATTATCGGCTTCAAGGTTCAATAACTTAGCGAATCCTTAATTGGGGGCAGCTTTTGCCGCTGTGTAGGTAATTAGGGAAAATGACATGCGTCGGCCTTTAAGCGACTATGACCGGCGCAGTGCTTCTATAATCCTCTTAGGATTAAGGAGCCAGTCATATGAAACTAACTGCAGATCAACAAATACGCCTCGATATATTATCAAAATACCTATCTGGAAAGATCCACTACTGTGATGCTATTGGTGCCCTGCAAATTAAAGAGAGGCAGTTCAGAAGACTTGTTAAGGCCTTTAGAGAAGAAGGAATAGCCTCACTTCTTCATGGTAATAAAAACTCATCTCCAAAAAATAAAACTTCCGATAAAACTCGTTATGAAATTATCAACCTCTACCGTGG
>JAONMX010000006.1 GCA_028378565.1 Bacteriovoracaceae bacterium | reverse complement strand
AGGTCAATTGAAATCTTTACTTGTTAAAATAAAAGTGTCGGAAGTTTATACGATTTTTTTGAAAGATCAGAGCCTAACTGGTCTAATTTAGGTTACGACACCAATAAACTTCAGCCAAGGAAGGCCCATGATCACTAAAAATATAGCTTTAAATATCAAAACTTGTCTATCAGGATTATCATTTTCTTTTGATGAGCTGATCTTAGAAACTAAAAACCTCTTTGAAATTGAAGGAATACCAGGATTTTTAAAAGCTATCATCTCTTTTATAGATAATATGGTTGTTGAGCGCTGGAAGGCTTCTAATGAAGCTCAGTGTTTTTGAAGAATCCAAAATACCTAAAAAGTATCAAAAAGAATTACTCGAGTCTTTCAAAGAGGCTAAAGATAGTGACGACCTTATTAAAGAAGTTGTGGCAAATCTAAATACTTTCCCTAAGAATAGAAAAGATATTCAACGTACTAAAGATTATATGCTTTATCTTCAAACACTTTTTCCTGGCCAAAAAAAGAAGGCCTTTCTTAAGCTTGAAGCTCTCTATGATGGTTCATGGGAAAGTGTTAAAGACTTTAAGAAGTTTCGTAAGACATTAAAAAAGTTTGATAACTATGAGCAAAAGCAACTTAAGAGATTTAGTAAAAAGGAAGCACTCCAAAGAGTAGATAAATTTAAAAAGTTATATAAAGGTTGTAATACTAAAGGAATGACTTTAGAACACGCTCAAGGCGGAAAGGCCTTTACTGCATTCACTATTTCCATAGCCGCTTTAAGCTCTGGAGCCTTCTATACTTACAGTAATTATGATGATCCAGAGTTTTTAACCAAAGAATTTTTTGGGAAACTCTCCTATGAAATGACCGGTGATGCCCTGTGGGCCGCCCTCGCCTCTTGGGTTTTTAAAGATCCATCGGGAACATTTCTAAAGAAATCAATTAAAATGTACCTTGCCGACAACACCCTTATCTTTACTGATGCTCTAGTTTGGGAGCAAATCTTTGGAGAAGGAGAAACGGATGCTAAACAAAAAATTGAAGAACTAAAAAAAGATCCTGAGGCCCAAAAAGAAATGGAAAAACTTGTTGAGCTTTTAAAGCGTGAAAAGTTTATGGATAAATTGAAAGAGAAGTTTTCTAAGCTTTTAGTTCAAGCAAAGTTAAAAGATGAAAAAAAACAATTCGATCTCGACACTATCTCTCTTGAAAATTTAGATGATCCTGAAGTTCAAGAATTAATGATGGAAGCGGCTCTTAAAGATATGTATGAAGATGAGTCTGGTGAAATGAGTCTAGGAACTTATGGAGCTGATCGTTATGCTTATTATTCCATGATTGGAATTCCATTTATGTTTATAGATACTTTTGTTACCACTAGAATATATCAAACGATGTGCATGGCCTCTCTCAAACCAAAAATGGCCATCATGAAAGCGGCCCTTATTTTTAGTGCTTACTCCATCATGTACGATACTTTGGTTTATCCCATGAGGAAGACTCTCATAGGTGAATAGCCCGTAATCACCCATTTTCTTGGCAATTTTAAAATGTGACGATTCCTTCATTTTTCAGCATTTAAGTAATTAATTAGTAATTCTAGGTCCTTACAAACTAAATAAAAATAGTCCGCTAAATAACCAATCCCAACGCTAAAATTAAACTATAAAAAGACGATAAACCATTAGGAAAACTAATAAAATGATGAAATTAACTTACGCTATTAACATTTTCATCTTGGCCTTCGCTCTTGTTTTTACAAACTCTTGTGGTGGTAAGAAAAAGAAAAAAACTTCTGCCAAGATTGTGCTTGGGAATATTTTTTCTGGCGACACGTCACTTGTAAGTGGTGGGGTTATGATCTTTGCTTCCCATAGGCAATCTCCTCAAAGAATTGCTGTAAAGTATACGGGTCAAATTCTTGAATTAGAGAACGGTAACTGGGATATTGCGGCCCTTGCTTGGGAAAACCAAGCCTTCTCCGGTACCTTAAGATGTGGACTAACTTCTGTTGTTTTAAACGGGGCAGATGTTGAAGCTCCTCTCTCTTTAAATACATCGAACTGCCTAAATGACTTTTTTGGTCCAGCAGAAACTAAAGATAGCACAGGAGCTCCTAACCCACTTAGTTTTGCCACTTGTGGAAATAGATCATGTCTCTATGATAATTACAATCCAAAAAATATTTCAATAAAAGGTATCGCTCAAAGTTATCAAGTTAGTTTCCCTGGTTTCACTTTTGGACCTGCGGGAGCAACAGAAAGCCTTGGAGTTGTAAGTCCTTGTTTTACTCCTTCCGGAAATACAACTCTGCCAGCAAGCCTCTCATCTTTGAAAGTCCCTATCCTGGCTTTTCCCGTTCCCACTATTATTCGTGCTTATGATGAAGCTGGATGTGGCAGCGATTATGATCAGTACCTAATGGTAGACGGTATTAAAAACCCAATTCCTGATGTTACTTTTTTCCAAAGTATTCCAGGGTTAACAAATACAATTAGGCTCACATCAAATCTTTGTCGTACGGTAACATCTGTTGAAGGTTCTCTCTATCGTCATTCAACTTCTGGAACTGCAGGAGCAATAGAACAACATATTATTTGTAATGCAAGTCAAATGGATAATATGGTTGGTGCTATGGCAACAGCGGCCAATAGAGATGATATTTATATTCTAGGACAAGATATTGACTACACTTCTGTTACACCAAGCGGTCCAATTGGTGCTAGCGGAACTGAGTTTGCTGGAATCTTTTATGGTAATGATTACACCATTTCCAATTACACATCAGCAGATACTCCTGGTTCTGATGTGGGAATCTTTGGTGTCATCAAAGGTGGAACTGCTCTTACATTCGCAAAGATTACTCACTTAAAGTTAAATGATATCACTATTAATCATAATGACTCTGCTGTTGCTTATAATGTCGGGATTCTCGTCGGAAATATGGAGGCCTATTCAAAAGTTTCAAATGTTAGTCTTAATATAGCCGATCTAAAAGTTGTAGATGGAACAGCACAAAAAGAAGACTTTGGTGGTCTTGTCGGGGCGATTAAACCTACAGGTGGTCCAACTCTCAATTCTGTAATTGTTAAAGTTAGCGTTAATGATGTCATGTTGAATATGAAGAATAACAAAAATGTCGGTGGTATTGTTGGCCGTATAAATGATGGTGGCTCTCTTTTAGAATCAACAGCAACAAATATTAAAGCAAAAAATAATAGTTCCACACTTTCTAACCTTGGTGGTGCCGTTGGAAATACTTATGGCGAGATAAGAAATATTGTAACGAGTGTTGCATTCGACCAAACGCTTTATGCTATACAAGCTTCTGGCTCAATAGGTGGTGTTATCGGATATGTGGGTGACTCAACTGTTGCCACAAATGCCACAAATTCTGAACTAAAAGCAACTGGTACCATTAATCTCACAGGCGCAGGCTACACTGTTGGCGGTGTCGTTGGAACCTTAAGGCAATCAAGCACAGCTTTTCTTGAAAATGCTATCTCTGAAGTGGTGATCACGACACCTTCTGCCTTTGGTATTGGTGGTATTGTTGGATCAGCATTACTTGTTGCTGGTGGACCATATGATATGAAATTTGTTCGTAATTACGGAAATATTTCATGTGCTGGAACATGTGGAGGTATCATTGGTACAATAACTGATACAGCAGGAAGTATAAAAATAAACAATGCTCATAACTATGGAAATGTTACATCAACTGGTTTTAGTGTCGGTGGAATTGTTGGAGCATGGCCTTCAAATACTGCGAACTCTGAAATTATGGAGTCTCATAATGAAGGAAGTATCTCAGGTGGTGGAAATGTTGGCGGGATAGTTGGTAATCGCTCTGGTGCAGGAACAGGTCTACTCAAGAAGTCTTACAATACAGGAAACATTACTTCCATAACTGGCTTTTCGGGAGGTATCGCAGGAAATTTAGGAAATGTTTCTCCTGGAACTGCAGTCGTTCAATTATACAATGTCGGAAATGTCACAACTAGTTCTGGTACAACTGCCTGGCTATTTGGGTCACATTCTGGTTTTTCAGGGGCTTGTTATTACGACTCAACGAAATCAGGGACACAGCTTGTTGGTGGTGGTCCAGGTATTGGCTGTACCGACGTGTCTGCAGATATTACAAATATTACTAATTATAACACTCCTGCTATCGATCCAGCCTTCGTAGATGATCCAAATGGTGGATCACCAGTCTTAGCAAATTGGAATACTCTAGAAACTCTTGGGGCCAGTTATTTAGGTAGTCCAATTGATCCTTTTCAGCTTTCAACAACGACTCAGTGGAATGCCATTTCAGATAATGGTTTTTTAATGGATAAGGCCTACAAGCTAGCAAATGACCTAGACTTTTTAAATGGTGGAGTCTCATTTACTCCAATAGGATCTTCGACCAATCCATTCATTGGTCAGTTCTTAGGGAATAATAACACCATAAGAAATGTTACTTTGTCTGAGACTTCTGCTACTGAGCAAATTGGAGTCTTTAGAGAAATTGGTAGTGGAGCAAGATTTGATAGTGAAGTTAATGGAGCTCCCGCAACTTTAACATTAGAAAATATTAATTTCACCTCTGATTTTTCAGGTGGCGGTTCTGCTGGCGGTATCTTTACCAGCGAATTGACTGACTCAGTTGGTGCAGGAAACGATATTCTTATTAGAGATATTATTATTTCAGGAGGAAGTCTCGATTCTCCTGCTGATGAAAATGGAAGTCTTATTGGAAAGCTTAGTCTTACTAACAACCAAACAGAGATAAGACACATTACTTCAAGTGCAACTATCTTAGATTGTTTTGCTAGTGCGGGCGGTATTATTGGAGCTATTTATGATACGGGCATCACTTTAAAATCAAATATTGAACACCTTTTCTTTAATGGTACATTTGATAATGGTGGCTGTAGCACTGCTAGTTACGTTGGTGGCGTTGTTGGTAGTGCCAACTCTTCAGATATTATGATTAAGAATTCAATTAATACTGCAAATGTTTACGGCGTAAATGCAGGCGGTATTATTTCTAATGGAACTGTCGAGCTCTTTGCAGTGGCCAATAAGGGTAATGTATCAGGAAGCACAAGAGCCGGTGGAGTAATGGCCTATGCTAATGGCCTAACAACACTCAGTACTGTTTATAGTACAGGTTCTGTTTCTGGTGGAACTGTTGGAGCCATTTTAGGACAATCAACAACAACCACTACAATAAGTAATTCCTACGCAGCCCCGTTATCCGTAAATGCTTCAACAACAGACTACTTCTCTGGTGATAATGCCAACACGACTTATACAAATAATCTTTATTTTAGGTTTGGAAATGAGACAGTTGCAGATGGTACTATTGCCGAAAGAGATGTAGGAAATCTATATGATGTTTTCACAACGAGCACTCTAACAACAGGTCTCACTGATAATCCTTGGATGCTCTTTCCGGGAGAAGCACCCAAGTTTCATTTTGAACAATATCCAGAATATTTCACTGACTAATTCTTCTTCAATTTACACTTTGGAAGCTTAATCTCTTTGGCAATTTCAACTCTATTGGCCTTACAACTCTCATGCTCATACTTTAATTTAACATCACTTTCCATGATTTCAACAACAACATTGTCAGAGTTCTTATAAACGGATTTAACCTTACAATAAGTAGCAACCGTTTCTGTTTTATCAATATATGAACTTAGTTCAACATAGATGTAACCATGACGAAAATTCACATGACGTCTCTTCGAGATTCTAACTTTTCCATTATATCTATGTTTAAAGTCCGAAAGTTCACTTCTATGTATGACGAAAGTATTCACATGACGAACCTTTCGAGTCCTTCTCTTGAAGTCTTTCTCCATTCGAAGTTCTAGACTCATAACTTTGTTTTCTTCATTAACATCTTCAGCTGCCACAACAAAAAATCCTTTGTTATGAAGACGATATTCAAGCTCTTCACTAGCTTCTTTTCCAAGATCAGTCTTGATTGTAATATTACAATTTTGGTCTTTAATTTTTGTACCCCAAAAGGCATTAGTAGATATCGCAAAAATAGCGATGCATAGGCTTAGTAAAGCTTTCATTTCTCTCTCTCTTGTTATAATTTCTCTCGCCCACATCGTGACGCAACGCGCATCATAGATAAAGACTCTGTGTAATATTTGCAATAGCATCAGCTATCTGCTTAAAATTAGAGAATAAAATAAGGAGATTTTATGCAAAAACTACTTACCGTAGACCTTGGTCTACTCATTTTAAGATTGTCTCTAGGCCTCACCATGCTCTTTGCCCATGGCCTACCAAAACTTATGAACTACTCTGCCAAGATGAACACTTTTCCTGATCCACTCGGGGTTGGTAATAGCTTTAGCTTAGCATTAGCTGTTTTTTCTGAATTCATTTGTGCTGCTTTAATTTCTCTTGGTGTTTTCACAAGATATACAGTGATTCCATTGATCATAACCTTCTTTGTTATATTCTTTGTGGTTCACGGAACTGATCCTTTTGGAAAAAGAGAATTAGCATTTATCTACCTATGTGGATATATCGCACTCTTTTTTACTGATGGTGGGAAGCTTAGTTTAGATCGTCTCTTTAGAAAATAATTAAGGGGTTTGTTCTAAAGCAAGGAGTACCTCTGGTGCTCCCGGGAAATGAGAAAGTCTTGATTGCTCTTCGATGTTAATGTCACCGAACATTTCTTTCAGAAGCTTCTTGTACTTTCTCTTTACCACCTTTTTCCCTTCAACACTTTCATTATCTTCTAGAAAATGATCAAAGAATTTCACTCCATCATATAGTTTATAACTATCTTTAGCATCCCCACCACGTGACTCAGACTCATTCATAATTTTTTCTAATAATTCTTTAACTCGCCCAATATTATTTTCATCTTTACTTCGGGCCGAACTTATCATCAGCTGCAGAAGTAAGTCAGGACTTGGAGAATAGAGAGTTGTTTTATCTTTATCAATCCCCATTGAGTCACCCGTGCCTGCTGGAGCTCCCAAAACATGATCTTCAAAGCTCTCTAAGAATTGATCTGTTAATGTATCATTCTCAAGAGAATTAATCATAAGACGACTCAATCGCATATGGTTATGACAATACTCTTTTGCATTTTCAAATTTACGCTCCATCTCTTCACTTCTATTTCTAATGACAGAACCAATACCAAAATTTATCCCTACCGGCATACTTAAACCTGCTGCCTCCAAGATATCTCTGGTATACCCACCACAATTATATCCAAAGAGACTATAATCTTTATATCCCATGGCCCCTCCGAAAGTTTCATTTAGACAACGTAGTCTTTCTAACACAACAGACTCCGGCTCATTTGATCGAATGGATAACTTCACACAATCTAGATCGGCCTCTACTTCAGCATTACGGAGAGTACCATCACTATTGTCCATCAAAGCATCTCTTGTTTCGTATTGATCATCAATCACAACCCCTACGTGAAGTATTGGATTAAGAGAAGCGATGGCCCTATCTTTACCTGAAAGCTTGCCGTTTCGGCTCATGAAATTATAAATAAGATTGGAGGTACAGAGCTCAATTCTCTTTGTTGAAGGAAAGGCGGCATCAATAGGCGCCGTAGCTAAGTGGCCAACGTCCATGGCAATATTATGAACTGTCATAGGAATATTTACGATACTGTCCTGATACTGTCCCCTGGCCAAATCCCCAACTGACCCAACGGTACGTCCACCAATGGTACGATTAACAGTGTGATAAACCAGACGGAAGGGATATTTAAAAAGCCTAGTCCAAAAACCTTCGTTCTGATTTCCCCAGATATCTTTTAATCTTCTCGCATTTCCTTTCGTGAAGGCCAAAAGTGGTTCACAAAAATCATTTCTCTCTTTGCTAAAAGAAGTGTCTTTTAAGTAACGTCCAAACATTCTCTTGGCCATATTCTTTGTCGGAAGTGGATTGGCCACCATAACTTCTTCTCCATTATAGAGTTACTTTTCCTTCTCTCGATCAAAAGGAATGAGAGTTCTCTCACCAGAGCTTAGCTCTATTTCAAGAGACATATCATCATGAACTTGGTGGACCTTTACTGGGTGAGACTTATCTTTGGTCCTGAATGATGTTAAAAGTTGTTGCGTAACAGGACCAGTGGTTTCAATTTGTAGCTTAAGTGAATTTAAATGAGTGAGAACTTCTTCCCTATCTCTACCCCATTCTTTTCTTCTACTTCTAAGTGTAATACGACCTCTTCCAATGGCCCTACGGAATGTTCTGTAACTTCTCGCTCGACGATTTAAATACTTATTGATTCCATCACGGTTGTCTTGATAGAACTCTTCAATACTTTGATAACCGGGAATCTCTACAGGTTCTTTATTAAGTAATTTCTTATAGATTTTATGTTTTGAGCTATCCGATAATTTTCTTTCACACTGTGTACACTTGTTTCTATCTTCACAAGCGGCAAATGGTAGTATGGCCGAATTAATTAGAGATTCTTCTAACCGCATGGCAAAGAGATCGAAGTTTTCATTCTTTTCAAAGTCAGATGGAAGATCACGCATGTTGAAATCTTTCTTGAGACAGCTCATTGCTTTTAGTTGTCGATTACTTCTAGAGCATAAATCAACATCAGAAGTTATCGGAGGAACTGATTCGCAGGGAGTTGTTGAAAGAACTTCAGCAAGATTAGATGAGCTTGATTGAGAACTTTCCCCACAAGAAGAAACTGACTCTCCAACTTTTAAGACCAAACCTTGTGTCGCTAAATTTACAGAAGAAATATTGATAATATCTTTTTGGATCTCTAAGGCTTCACCAGAAATCCCCTCGCTTGGAAAGTCGTTTTCCCCAGTTGAACTAAATTCACCCTGACTTAATAAAGTTGTTAAATCTTCGGTACTGCCTAGCTCAATACTGACAGGGTATTGCTGAACATATATTTTCTTATTTTGAGAGTTATAAAGAATTGAAGAAGAGGCCTTCTCAGTTTTACTAAGTCCTTCAGGACTAAATTTATTCATCCAGCCGTTGCCCAACAAGACCATGTCGGCATGAGAATTTGATATGAATATAAGCAAAGTAAGAATGAGGTATCTCATACTTATTTAATCGGTCTTTTACACAACTTTCTTAAATTTGATTATTGAATATTTTCTAATGTTTTCGAATGGTTAGGTTCACTCTCAATATCCAAGTGATGGTCTAGAATTGAGGCCACTGTCTCACCTTTTAAACCTTTCTGAGTCACAAAACCTAAACCATAACGGTCCACATGAGCACTCTTTTGAAGTTCCTCTAGTTTCTCTAAATGTTCAGCCTTTTGTGTTTCCATAAAGTAAATATTCACCATAATTACGCCTACTGTCAACCAAATGAAAAAGATACAATAACAAGGATATAATATTGAGTACTTAAGGATAGAAAATGAATTATTTTAGTGATGAAAGTGAATGGCAATGGCTCTTTAAAAATGCAATTGATTGGGACACCATTCTTCCCCTCTATTACCCAAGCTATCCAAGTGAAGAAGGACTTGAATCAAAAGAAGAGGTGGAAGACTTCTTAAAAGAAATTCTTACTAACACTGGAGAGTGGGCCGGAACAAGCTTATTAGAAAAAGGCGATCTCTTAGATAAAGAAGGTGCTGGTGAAGTACGTGATGGAAAAACTCACTACGGTCCCGTCCTTCAACAAATTATTAATGAAGCAAAAGAGCTACAAGTTTTTGGCCTTCTTCTTCCAAGAGAATATGGCGGACTAGAAACCCCAGCGCTTGTTTACATGATGTTTCTTAACCAAGTAGCAAGAAGTTGCATTAGCTCATCTACCCTCATCGCTTTTTATACTAGTCTCGGTGATATGGTTCATCGCTTTTGTGATCAAGAAACAATTGAACGTCTTGTGCCTCAAGTTGTTGCGGGAGATATTTCAGGCTCTATGAACTTAACAGAACCAGGATGCGGCTCCGACCTATCCATGATTAAAACTCAAGCCCTTCCTCAAGAAAATGGAACTTATCTTCTCAATGGTCAGAAAATTTTTATCACTAATGGTGGTGGCGGTATTCAATTTGTTCTAGCAAAAGTTAAGGGTGCTCCTGATACTCTTGATGGTATTTCCATGTTCTTTGTCGAACAAGACATAGAGGTAAATGGCGAAAAAATTCTCAACTATAGCGTTGATAAATCAGAAGAGAAGATGGGAATGCACGGTAGTTTCACAACAGTGATCTCTTATGAAAATTCAGTTGCGAAACTTGTCGGAGAAGAAGGTAAAGGCTTTAAGTACATGCTTCACCTGATGAATGAAGCCCGAATTGTTGTGGCCATACAGTCTCTTGGAGGAATTGAAGGGGCCCTTGGCTATGCAAGAAAATATGCTGATGAGAGAATTCAATTTGGTAAACCAATTAGTGAACTTCCCCTAATGAAGAGAAACTTAGAAGATTTTGAAACTGAAAGAGACGCTCTTCGCGCTCTAATTGCCGACACCATGAGCTGGTTTGATATTTACTTGAAACTTGATAGTAAAAAAGTAAAAGGGGATCTCTCTAAAGAAGAATCTGATCTCTTTAAAGAAGCAAGTATCTGGACCAGAAAGAGAACTCCCCTAGTAAAATACTACGCAACGGAGGCCTATACTGATCTCTCTAAAAAGGCCATTCAAGTGCTAGGTGGATATGGTTTTATTCAAGAGTATCCGGTAGAGCGTTATCACCGCGATAGCTTTGGGCCATTGTTATATGAAGGTACATCACAAATTCAGGCCTTAATGGCACTCAAAGATATTATTAAATACGCCATGAGTGATCCTAAGAAGTTCTTTTCTAATATGATTTTTAAACACCCAACAACTTCTTTTCTTAATAGAGAAAATGAATGGTCAGGTGACTTTAAATCGACTCATTATAAATTTAAGAAAAATCTTGTAGCACTTTTAGTAAGCTGTCTTCGTCCTGAAGCAAGCAAGATGTTAGACTTTAAAAACTGGACCAACCCCGATAATGTCAACGCCCTGATGGAACACGCAGAGACTCTTTGCCAAGCTTTATGCTACATGGAAACACTTCGTGTTCTATGTGATCACGCAAATAAAGACTCATCGAGAAAGGCTTTATTTGATCGCTATTTAAGACTTGTGAAACCAAGGCTTGAGGCCATCTATACTGACTGGGATTTGAGAAAAGCTTAAGGTTGATAATCTTGAATGAAAGTCTTCACAAAGTCTTCATCTTCACAATTTTCATGTGATTCATATTCTGATACTAGTCCTAACAGATCACCTGCAACGGTAGCATTTGTTAGGACTTTAAATTTTTCAACTTTATCTACAATAAATTCATTAACCGTCGTACTCTCACGTTTAGCGTGCATAACTTCATACGAATCGCCATTGGCCAAAGAAGACTTGAATGCATATTGTATTATTTCAGTTGGTGAAACCTCTTGAACATTAAGAGGAGTTTCCCCTTTAAGAACTTGATCACATATTCCCTCTATAGCTCCATCCATGTGGGTCTGAACCACTTTTAAATAAGGAAGATCAGAAGAGGAATCATATACCATTGGCTCTGATTCTAGCAGTTGCTTAAGAGTTGTTGTGATCACTGCGGTTGGACTAAAAAGTCTTTCATCACAATCTTTAAAAGAAGTACTGTACTTAAAATCAGTATTTAATTTTGTGGCCCTAAATTGAGTTTTCTTTGATCGAAAGGCGTAACAAATTCTAAGCGCCGTCGCTACTTCAGTATCATTCAGCACAGATCCACCAGCAGAAATACTTTGATTAAGAACGACTTTCTCTTGTGTACCTTTATGACCGGCACCACAGCCAACAAATGCTAGCAATGCGATGGTAAGTATTGAATGGCTGAATTTGGCCTTTAACATATAGATACTATCGGTAAATAGTTGGTTTTTCTTGAGCATCATTTCTGATAAAATAACTCTTATGAAGGAATCTTTTCTTGGAAAATTAGGTAGATACACATTTATAGACACGGGAGACGGTAGTTTTACTCTCCACAGTGAAGCTTTTGATGAAAATTGCCATTCTACAGATGGTGCTTGGGAAGAAACCCTTTTTAATTACGTGGACTCTTGCAAGGTCGCTTCACGTTACGAGACGTCCTTAAAACCTTTCACCATTTTTGAAGTAGGCCTAGGGTTAGGTCTTGGCTATTTAGCGACTGTAGTCAAATTGAAGAGTATTCAATCAAAGGCCGCTCTTACTTTTATAAGCTGTGAAATTGATCCAACACTCATTGAGTTTGTTAAAGGTTCTTCTAAAAAACATCACCATCCTAAGTTTCCTGAATTTTGTGATCTTGTTAAAACAAGAGATGGTATATGGCAGGCCCAAAAAACTAATAACACTCTTATTATTATTGAAGGCGATATAAGAATTGAAGCACCTAAATATTTCGACACTCACAAAGACCTATTACTTCAGTCAGTTTATCAAGACGCTTTTAGCCCCAGAAAAAACCCAAGTCTTTGGACATGGCAATGGTTTGAACTTCTTCGAAAGTACTCAGCACAGGACTGTATTCTTTCTACCTATAGTTCATCTGCATCCGTTAGAAAAAGTATGCATAAAGCAGGATGGAAGGTTCATAATCAAAAAGGGTTTGGAAGAAAAAAATCAAAAACTCTTTGCTTGAACACCGGTGAAGATGACCCAAGCCTTATTCATGTTCTAAACCACGGCAAGGCCCTACCACTAGCGGACGAGACAATAATAAGTTAAAATACTTATATGGGACAAATAGTAGTATTAGAGCCACATAAAGATTTAAGTGACCTTATAAGTATTAACCTTAATACTTATACTGGCTCAGAAGTTATTCCGCGAACATTACCTGCTGAAGTTATTTCAATTCTCTCAATTCTTCCGGACATTGAATTAGTAGTGTGTCGTGAGAAGATTGATGGCGAAAATATTATTAACCAAATTGCAAAATATATAAAAACACATCAACTAGAAACTCAAATAATCGTTCTAGGTGAAGTCCCAGGATTTGCCAGTGAAATATGCGTTGGTATTAAAAACCCTCATGACATTGAAAAGATTGTCGATGCTGCTTGTAAAATACTCGGTGTAAATCCTGATCAAGTAAATAGAAAAATAAGACCTGACTTTATCCCTATTCCCATCGATTATTTCTTTAACTTAGAGACTACTTGTTGTGATGTTTATATTAAAATTAAAAAGTCGGCGGATGAAAATCAATTCGTAAAAAGAATTCATAATGGTGATACGTTTAGTCGTCAGGCCATTAAAAGATATTTAGAACAAGGTTTAAAATTTTTCTATATACAAAAAGAATATCAAGACAACTTTACCAATTTCTTAAGTGATAAGCTTGTAGCAAAACTTGAAGATGCCATTGAAAATGAAGGCATTAACGAACAAATCGAAATCATTAGCGAAAGTTTTGACATCGCCATTAAAGAAATTCTTAATCTTGGTTTTACTCCTGCAACTATCCAGCTGACTGACGGAATTATCTCTTCTATGATTAAAACCATTGAGAACACCCCAGAAATGTCTAACCTGCTTCATAAGGTCATCAACTCAAAGTCAAGCTATCTCTACCAACACAGTCATATGGTTTCCATCGTAGCTTCTGAATGTTTAAATTATCTCGGTATAAAAAAAAAAGAACAACATGAAATTATGGCCTACGCCGCTTTCTTTTGTGACACTTCATTTGTAGAACTTCCAGAGTTAGCAAAAATTACTTCCTACGAGCAACTAGAGAACTCTAAGCTAAACGAACAAGATTGGGACTTAGTTTTTAATCATGCTCTTGAAGCAAGTGTCTTCATCACAAAAAATCCAAGTGCTCCTGAGGGAACTGATATTGTAATTAAGCATCATCATGGTGCCTCCAATGGTAAAGGCTTTAGTGTAACTAATAGTGCCGATATACCAGGCCTTGCTAAAATATTTATTGTGGCCTGCGAGTTTGTGAAAGAGCACCTACGATACAAAGAAACTGGTGCAGAACCTTCTCCAATTATCTCTGACTTATATTCAAGATATCCTGATCCTGAAATGGTGAAGGCCATTAAGGCCCTTGAAAACACTCTTAAAAAGCGTAAGAAAAAGTGATTACCAAACTTTTCAAAATTAAATACCCTATCATACAAGCAGGAATGGTCTGGGTCTCTGGTGGTAAGCTAGCAGCGGCTGCAAGTAATGCTGGAGCATTAGGTCTTATTGGAGCCGGTAGTATGAAGCCGGAACTATTAAAAACTCATATCCAAAAAGCAAAGTCTCTGACCACGAATCCATTTGGAGTCAATGTTCCCCTTCTTTATCATGGAGTGGAAGAGCAATTAGAAACATGTCTGCAGGAAGGAATTAGTATTTTCTTTACTAGTGCAGGTAGTCCTAAGAAATATACAAAATTTCTTAAAAATCACGGAGCCACCGTTGTTCATGTCACTTCATCACCTTTGCTTGCAAAAAAATGCGAAGATGCAGGAGTTGATGCCATAGTGGCCGAAGGATTTGAGGCCGGAGGTCATAACGGAAGAGAAGAAATAACAACCATGTCACTCATTCCACAAGTGGTTGATGCTGTTAGTATTCCCGTGATTGCAGCAGGCGGAATTGCTGACGGTAGACAGATGATGGCGACTATCGCACTCGGGGCCAGTGGTGTTCAAATAGGAACTCGCTTCGCCGTGACAAAAGAATCTTCTGCCCATCAAAACTTTCAACAAGCAATCATCGACTCGCAATTTGGAGATACCAAATTAATGATGAAAAATGTTGTTCCCGTAAGATTATTAAAAAATAAATTTTTTGAAGAAGTTGAGAAATTAGAAAGCTCTTGTGCTTCAAAAGAAGAATTTATCAAATTACTTGGAAAGGGCCGTGCAAAAGCAGGAATGCTAGAAGGCGATCTTGATAATGGTGAACTTGAGATTGGTCAAGTGAGTGCTATGATAAAAGAGCAACTCACCTGCCAAGAATTAGTTACAAACTTAATGAGTGAATACGAAAAAGCTTATCGTAACGCCGCAATTCTCTTGTCTAAAGGTGGATGACTTGCAAATAGCTCAATCATTGCTTTCTTAGATGAAATTTGCATCACTTCCATTTCTTTATTTTCATTAAGCATTTTGTCAGTATTTCTCTTCAATGCTTCAAGAGCTGCAATCATTTTCTCTTTGCCCACAAGTCTTGCACTTCCAGCATCAGCTCTAAATTCACGCCAACGACTAAACCACATAGTAATAGGAGCCGCTAAAATACCAAAAACTATTTGCAACACCATTGTCGCCACAAAGTATCCAATGTGACCTAAACCTTTTCCGTTATCATCATCACCCCTAAGAGCATTATCTATAGCGAAAGCAGCTACTCTAGCAAAGAACATCACAAAGGCGTTAACCACACCTTGAACCAAGGCCATAGTAACCATATCACCGTTGGCAATATGAGAAACTTCGTGAGCAAGTACCGCCTCAACTTCGTCTTCATTCATGGCCTCAAGTAATCCTGTAGAGACGGCAACAAGTGAATTATTTCTCGAAGGTCCGGTGGCAAAAGCGTTTGGCTCCGGTGAATTATAAACATAGACTTCAGGCATTTTTTCTAAATTTGATCTTCTTGCATACTCATGAACTTTTCTAACAATAGATCCGTAGGGCCCATTAACTGAGATTTCTTGGAGACCCATCATTGTTTTGGCCATCCACTTTGATAAAAGTAGGGAAACAAAAGAACCTAGTCCACCCCAAATAAGACAAATAATCATCAAAGACGAGTAATTGAGTCCAGTGCCTTCTATATAATTACCTACTCCTAAAACCTTCATTAAAATTGTGGCAGCGGCCATAACGAGAATATTTGTAGCAATAAATAAGACAATTCTTTTCATATTAAATCTCCAGATGAATTATCAGCAATTCATATGCCTCTATTTTGATTTCTTCCCCCCTAAAGTCAATATCTGCTCAACCGAATTAACAAAAAGTTGACCTAAATCCCTAGAAAACCCTATAACTTACTAAAATTTTGTCATTTCTGACCGATAAATAGCTATAAAACAAAAATATTGGGATGCCACAAATGATTATGAAGGCAAAAAAGTCTAAAGGTGAGATGATATGGTTTGGTATCATCTTCTGGTCGGTAACATTTACTGCCGCCGAAGCTCCCTACTCTTTTACATTTAGTACAAAACTTCAGTCATGGCAGATTTGGTCAGATGTAATTATCTCTATTATCTTTACAATAGATTTTATCTACCATTTAAGAGAGTTTAGAAAAAAACATAAGAATAAATTACTTCGCAATAAAATCAATAATAAAGATTTTATTTATTTAGCTGTTGATTTAATTTCTTGTATTCCCTTTGATCTTACTTTTTACTTATTTGGTATAGGCGTGAGTGCTGGAAAGTTTCTTAAGCTCATTCGTTTATTTAGACTCATTCGAATCGTCAAAATTTTCAGTGTTGTTGATAGCCTTACCATTGTCCCAAGCTATGTAAAGTTTCAACTAGTCGTTGTCTCTTCTCTTATTGTAATTCATTGGATTGCTTGTGGCTGGATACTTCTTCATCCTGTCTATGACACTAGCCAGGTTGAATATTATGTAAAATCCTTCTACTGGGCCGTCACCACTCTTACCACAATTGGATATGGAGATATTACCCCTACTGGAATTAGTGATAGAATCTATACCATGATCATAATGATTTTAGGTGTTGGTGTTTATGGTCTTGTCATCGGTAATATTTCAAGAATTTTTGCTGAAGCCGCTCGGTATAAAGAACAGTCTCGTGAAAAGTTTCAAGACCTTAGTCTCTTTATGAAACATTATCATATTCCTGACAGGCTTCAATCTGCTGTTTTTAATTACTATAACCATCTCTTTAGTAAAAGACTTTCAGACAATGATCAACAGATTATTGGAGAGCTTCCACTTGCTTTAAAACAAGAGCTACAAATCTATATGAATATGAAGCTCATAAGAAATCTACCCGTTTTTAAGTATTCATCCCAAGCCTGTTTAAAAGCTATCGCTGCCTCTCTAGAGCAAAATTACTATGGGCCAAATGATACCATTATTAGAATTGGAGAGTTAGGAGAAGAGATGTTCATCATTGGTCACGGGGTCATTGATGTAATCTTAAAAGATGGAAATGTTGTTGCTTCTCTTCATGAGGGACAATTCTTTGGAGAGGCCGCTCTTTTAAAAGAAACAACAAGAAATGCAAACGTAAGAGCGCAAACTTATTGCGACCTCTATAAGCTCAAAAAAGAAGATTTCCTAAGAATTATAGAGTCATTTCCTGAGCTTTTAGAAAATATGCAAAAAGTAACTCGTCGACGTAGCGACGATTAATCTTTTGCTTTCGCTATAGCATCAGCAATCATTTTCTTTGCTGTCTCTGGATCTTGCCAACGTTTTTGGGCCTCGGGCGAAAGACGATGAATTGGATCAACGTAAGTGAAAACTTCCCCAGGTTTTACATAAGGAGCCTTCCAAACACTAATTCCGTTTTCTTCATCGTAGTATTCATAACTAGCAACATGCCGTTTACCGCCACCACCAGGAAGATCGCAAACAAATGTAGGGGTATGAAATCCTGCTGTTGTACCTCTTACAGCTTTCTCTAATTCAATACCTTCTCTTAAGGTTGTTCTAAAGTGCTCACACCCTGGAACCATATCATGCATATAAACATAGTAAGGTTGAATATTTAAATATCCCACTTGTCTAGTAAGAAGGACCATGTCTGAAACATCATTATTCACACCGTGCTGAAGAACAGCTTGATTCCGAACAATGATACCTGCTCTAAAGAGTTTCTCCATGGCCAGCTGTGACCAATGTGTAATCTCCTTAGGACAAGAGAAATGAGTGTGAACGACAACTTGCTTTCCTAAACTAAGTCCATACTTATGGACATCTTTCAAGGCCTCAAACCAAGCATTATCAGAAGTAATCTTCATAGGGAAAATCGCGATACCTTTTGTGGCATAACGAATTCTTCGAATATGAGGAATCTTTAAAAGGCTTTCACCAATATATTTTAATTGAGCAGCAGTTAGCATAAAACTATCGCCACCGGAGATGACAACATCTTCTACCAAAGGACTTTTTCTAAGATAATCAAATACTTCATCCCACTTTTTTTGATTTGCCCCATAAGATGACTTATCAACACTTTCTGTGGATCCACCAATAATTCTAGAACGAGTACAGTAAGAACAATAAACTGGGCATAAAGTCGTCGGTAAAAATAAAACTTTATCTGGGTATCTATGGGTCAGCATAGAAACTGGTGAATCCTCATCTTCACTTAAACTATCAGACATATGTTGAGGATGCTCTGGAAGAAACTGACTACCAAGCGGTAGAAATTGCTTTCTTAGTGGGTCATCCCACGCATTTTTCCAATCAATGAGTGAAAAAATATATGGAGTGATTCTAATATTCATAGGAGTTTTACGTTGTCCGTCTTCCATGTCGGCCATGAGTTCCGGTGTTGCAAGATCTCCTAGAACCTTTTTCACTTGATCAATTTTTCTAATACTATTTTTTTGTTGCCATAGATGATCTCCAAACTCTTCACGAGTCACTTGAGACCAAGCAGGAATAGACTTCCAAAAATCATCATCTCTAAAATTACGATGCTCTAATTCAGGAAGCTTTTTATTAAGCTCATTAATACTTTCAACTTTGTGGGTCTCAACCATAAACCCCTCCTAATAAAATGGTATAACCTCTTCATTATAGGGTCTAATTTTAAAAGTTAAAGATGTTTTTAAAAGGAACTAGCTCGCTGGCTTAGACATATCTTTATCTGATTTTTGAGCTTTATGCATTGAATAAAACTCTCCCAAAAAAGACGTTCAACCTTTACATTTTGAACATCAAATTTTCTACGGATTGCAACTAAAGCTTTCTTATCTGAGAAAATGGCAGTGAACCCATCTAACATAAGACCAAAATCTTTGATGAGAAACAGACTCTTTTGGTGTGCTTTTGGATTCTCTAGATTCATGCAATAATGACATAACCGCTGCATACTTTTTGTATGTTTTGCCATGGTTTTAAAACCAAACTCTTCAAATATTATTGCGATACTTTCAAATAAGTCATGAAATTCATTAAAATCATTGGAAGATATTTTTGATATACTATTAAACAAAGGAGTTGCTTTAGACTCAATATCCTCAGCAGTTTCCTTGGCCGTATCAATTAAAAAAGCTTTATCATCATCTGTTAACATAATTCTCCCAAATGGCATCATCCACCTATGCTTTTCGGTAATCAAGTAAGAGAACTTTACCACAAAGCCCTATCTAAAAAAACAGAGCTTTGGTGTTTGTTAATGGTCTTTTCTAAAGAAATTCCTCTTTTCAATGACTTCAAAAAAGACATGGACAAGGATCGCCAAAAAAGCAGCTGGAATGGCCCCTGTTAATATAATTTTTGTATTATTGAGGGCCAGGCCTGTATTAATTAAAGTCCCCAAACCTCCTGCTCCAATAAAAGCCGCGAGGGTGGCCGTTCCTACATTTATGACAGCACTGGTTTGAACTCCTGAGAGAATGCTCTTAAAAGCAAGAGGAAATTCTACATAACAAAGTCGTTGCCAAGAACTCATCCCCATAAGCTCACAAGTTTCAATTAATTTTGTTGGTATTGAACTAAAACCTAAGTATGTATTCCTCGCAATTGGAAGCAGTCCATAGAGAAAGAGTGCAAAATAGGCCGGAGGATTTCCAATCCCTAGAAAAGGAATAAGAAAACAAAGCAAGGCCAAACTGGGAATCGTTTGCATAATTGCCGTCATCCCTAAAAGCACCTGCCCAAAGCCACGATGATGAAAAGCAAAAATACCTACTGGAACAGCTAGCAAAACTGCAAAAATTAAACTCACTGAAACAAGCTTCATATGTTCAATAGATAGAGTTAAGATTCTCTTTAACTCAAGATTTTTAACTTTCTTACTTTTTGAAAACCCCTCTCCTAAAAAAGCAAAAGCGGCATCAGAAAAACTTTTTTGATCCACTTCAACAAGGCTGTTAAGCTTAATCATTTGCTCATTACTTATTTTTCCTATGAGGTACTGATTAAAGGCCTTGTAAGTTTTTGGAAAGCGATTTGAAAAGCTCTTTTTATAAAATAATATTGCTTTGTAGTTAGGGAAAAAATTTAAATCATCTTCTAATACTCTCAACCCAAATTTAGAAATTTTTGCATCTGTTGAATAGACTTCCATAAAATCAATCTTTTCAGAATTAAGTGCTTCATAGGCCAGTGAATGTTCGATCCCCAAAGTATCATGTTCTCCAAATTGATAGTGTTTTTTTAATTGCTGATAACCATCTTCTCTTTTTAGAAACTCGTGGGTAAAGCCCATACGAAAACTTTTCATGTTTTTAAGCTGAGAAATCTTTTTAATTTGTTTTTCGGTAGCATAACTAAGTCTAGTGGCCAAGGCATAGGTATTATTAAAACCAATCTCTGAAGAAATGTCATAACCGTCTTTAAAAAGTTCCTTCTGAATTTCATTCCAACTTTTCAAGCTCGGTTTCTTCAAGATTACTTCAGATATTGTACCTGTATATTCTGGATAAATATCGATGGCCTCGTTTTCTAAACTTTGGTAGCAAATCCCAGTTCCACCCATACCAAACTTTCTGATGACTTTTGCTTCACCAACTTGAGTAGCAATTTTTGCCAAGATTTCAGCTAAAATATATGACTCGGTAAAGTTTTTAGAACCTATCACCATTGTATCTTTAGGTTCTTTATTATTAGCATCATTAGCAAAGACAGACATGGAATGAAACAAGATGAAAAAAATAAGAACCTTCATGACTGCGAGCCCTTATGATTTAAGAGTTCATCTGGAATCTGAGCTTTTAAAAACTCATCCACAAAGTCTTCCTTAGGCCTCTCATATAATTCTTTAAAGCTCCCCTCTTGAATAATCCTTCCTCCATTGAGCAAATGAATGACATCTCCAAGAAATGAAGCTTCATGTAAATCATGAGTAATAATAAGGACCGTTTTCTTTAACTCTTTAAACATTATTTTTAACTGTCTTTGCAAACTAGCACGTACCATCGGATCAAGAGCACTCATTGGCTCATCCAAAAGAAGAATATCAGGATCTAGAATAAGCCCTCTTATAAGAGCAACCCTCTGCCTCTGACCACCACTAAGTTGTGCGGGAACTTTATCAAGTAAACTTACTGGCAAATCCACCATTTTAGAAAACTCATAGCATCTACTACGAAGCACTTCTAAATCTTTATTATGTATTTTTCCAGGAAGTAGAATATTTTCCCAACAGGTCATGTGAGGAAAAAGCCCACCGTCCTGTGAAACAAAACCAACTTTTGAGGCAAATTCTTGTCGGGATAGATTAGAAAGAGGTGCTCCTTGAATACTTACCTCTCCAGAGTTAAGTGGGGTTAGCCCCGAAATAAGTCTTAATATTGTTGTCTTACCACTACCACTGGTTCCCAAAAGACAGTGAGTCTTTTCGTGCAGGATTTTAAGATCTAAAGATGGGATCACAACATTTTGACCATATGACTTTGATACACTTTTTAATTCAATCAATGAAAACTCCTCGTTTCACCATTGTAATAATTTTAGTGTAGAAAGCTAGGCTAAAAAAAACTATAATAAACTGAACTAGAAAATACAGGTAATCACTATGATAAAAAGTAAAAATTTAGTTTTGTTTTCATCTCTTTTATTTGCCAGTACTAATACTGCCAGTAAGGGCCTCATTAAAAGTGATGTTAGCACTCTTAATTTCTCAGCAGGGTTAAGTGCAACCAGCGTTCAAGAAACATTTGTTAATGCCAAGCTTGTCTCCTTTAAGTTAAGATTGAAAGGATCGCATCAACTCTATGAAGCTCTAGACGCTTCTTTCGAAGTTGGTGCTAATCTAGAATCAGGCTCCAATAATGCTCAATTTATTAATGAGTTTGAACCCTCTAAAAACTGGACTTTAAAAGAAGCGAAGGTTTCATGGCAACCAATAAGCTTTTTCAATGTTCAACTTGGTGCTCTTAATCAGAAACATTTAAATAATCCACTCCTTGTTGGTGGCAATGCTTTTGCCAGTGCCAAACAAAAAGTAAGTATTCCCTTCACGCCAGACCATGAAATATATTTTGAATCAGAACAGGCCATACCAAATAACCAAAGTTTGAGCGAAAGAATCGGTCAAACAAATCAAGGTAACCCTCAATTTATGCATCATCGCTTAGGTGCAAAATTAGATGGAAATGTGCTTTCCATAAAAGGTAGTGTTGGAAAATGGAATTATACTGGTTTATCTAGTGGCGTTGCTTTTCGCTCGCTTTTTCTTGGAAATAGCACCAATGGTGGAGACAGTTCTACAAGTAAATTCATCTATGGTTACTCCGGAATAAGTGCTTACAGTGAAGTATCATCTCAATTAAGTGATATGCTTAGTCTGAATCTTGAGGGGCAATACCTGTACAATGACAAAGCACCTGAAGGAAGAAATAAAGGAAATAGACTTAAGTTTGGTCTTGGAATATATGGACACGAAATATTTGGAGAATTTTTCAGAAATGAATCTGATAGTTCCGTGGCCTTTTATAATGCTGGCCTCTACGGTCATAATAATAAAGAAGGCGTTGCCGCAGGTATTAGTGGCAAACTTAAAACATCTAAGCTTTCTTACTTATTTAGAATGAGTGAAATGAAAAAAATAAAATCTAGTCTTTACCAAAATGACACAACTCGCTTCGACCTTAGTTTAACTAAGAACTTCTAAAAGTTTTATAAACGAAATATAGGTTTGAAAACAAACTTACAATGACTTATGATTAATTAACGACATATAATTAATATTATCTGTAAAGAAAGGCGGTTTTTAGGTGAATAATGGAGTCATTAAAAAAGAGGTTCAAGTCACTTCATTTAATCAAAATATTCATCGGCAATTTCTTAAAACCTTTGAAGATTTATTGGTCCATCAAAATAAAAGCCCACATACCATCAAGAATTATCGACGAGATGTGATCAAGTTGATTTGTTGGTGGCAGGCCTATGCACCAAAGAAGCCACTTTGGAAGATCAAATCATCTGATATTGGACAATTTATTCTCCTTCTTAAAAATGGTGGCAAGATTTATAAGAAAATTAGGGTTTGGAAAATTTCAGTTCCCCTAAAGCATGAAACTATAAAATATGAACAATCAAAAATGTCTATCTCATCACAGCGCCGCATTATGAGCAGCGTTAATAGCTTTTTTGAATTCTTGTATCAAAGGGAGCGTGATTTTCCATTTTGGAAAAAGCGTTTTAAGCAAAGTCCAATCGTTAAACACCTTCACCATATAAAATTGAAAGATGAAGATGTTGATCATACTGAGATTTTTCCTGCTAAATACTGGAGTCATTTGCTTGAACAAGCATGGAAAGTTGAAGATAAATTAATGCTTCATCTGCTATTTTATGCCGGCCTAAGAATTGCCGAGGTTTCGAAATTAAAGAAGAAAGACTTTAACCATGAAACAGGTGAACTTAATATAATTAGAAAAGGTGGTAAAAGACATCACTACTATGTTCAAAAAGCCCCTACCATCGAAAGACTATGGCTTGCACAGACTCTAAAATCTCCAAATGAGTTTCTCTTCCCTAATCGATATAAAGACTCTCACCTTTCACAACGGGCCATGTATCAAAGGGTCAAAAACCTCATCAAGAAAGCTGGATTAAGGGATGAACTAGCTCCCCACAGCTTTAGAAAGTCCTGTGCAACAGAACTGTACTCTCATACTAAAGACCTTTTACTTGTCAGAGACTACCTAAATCATAGTGACGCTAAAGTGACACAAACCTATATTGAAACAAAGGACTTTCGTTCTGAACTAGCGAGAATATAACTCAAAACCAAAGCCACCACCATTATTATTTATGTTATTTATTTTCTTAATTTCTACCCATGCAGTTATATTTCCAACAATATTTTCACTCGCATTTTCATCCTCTTTTATTTCATATAAATAACTTAATTTTGTATTCGTTTCTTCTCTGCTTTGAGAGTGGTAAACTTTATAGACTCTGACGACTTTTCATGGCCAATTCACCTGAGTAAGTAGACATATCTTCTAGCTTATCTGTCTCTTTTGAAAACATAACACTATAAGACCTACCATCTTGATCTAGAAAACTTAAATCAACAATATCAGCATAAAGATTTATATCTGGTCCAACCTCACGAGTATGAGTATAACTTCCACTGAAACTATCTCTTGTAAGAGCAACGTTTAGTTCATCGCTTACCGTTTGATCTCCATAGTCTAAGTCTACAGTTCTCCTATTATCAAAACTAACCTCAGTTCCATCAATATTAGTAGAAATTCCAACAGCATTTGTCCGAGAAGATATATCTTCATTAAGTTCACGACTATTTCCTTTCTCAACTCTTAAATTTGTTTCATCAGTCAGATTAACCTGTGCTGAAAAGGTATCATTCTTATTAACAGGTCCATCTACTGGATCAAACTCAATGGTGTGACTATGACTACCAGAGATTATAGGATTAGAAACTGAAACATCGATATTCTTAGATTCTAGTTTGGAGTTACTATAATTTTCTAAAGACTCAACCACAAGAGAACTGTCTTCATGAGTTAACTCTACACCAATAAGGTTACTGCTAGTTGTATCATTATTTTCTAATTCTATACCAAATGAGCTTTCTTCATAAAGGCTTATATTCTCAGTTGGAGTAAAGACAATTCTTTGGCCGACATTAGTAGTGTTTATCTCATTCTTCTGACTTAAGTTTAAGCTACCATTGATGTCTATATTTTCATTTAAACTTTTTTGGTAATTAAAATCTTCTTTAACTGTGTAGTTATTCTCTTTGTCACCAAAAATACTTAAATCAATTCTTAGCTCATCACTGTCATCTTGTGACTTTTTAGAAATTCCATATCCTATTGTCGCATTTTCCACTTCACCTTTTTTATTTAAGTTTAAATTATGCGTATCAGAAATAACAACATCGTTAGTAGTAGGAGCTTTTTCTTGGCCAGTGTAGGAAACAAAACTTTCATCTTTAATTGTATAATAACCAATACTTTCTAAAACACCTTCTGAGGACTTCATAACGGCAAAGGCTTCAATGCCATTTATCTCAACTTTTGATAAAATAAATAAATGCTTTGAATCTTCAATAATTATTTCATTAACACGTCCTTGAGGTAGATCACTCGGCTTTATTGGAATCAAAAGACTATCACCATTTTTCCTTTTTCTAGCCTCAACTTCATCTACCCTACCTCCACAAATAAGAGAATATTGAACAATTTGTGGATTAAAGCTAAGAAAGTGCAATTTCTCGAATTCGTAGATCTCCTTTCTCGAATGAACTGGAACTTTAACCTTGAGACGTTCTAAGATTTTTAACGTATTACTTGAAAAGGCTTCAATCACATTTCCACTAACTACAGGTGTAACATCTTGCGAAGCTAGAGGGTCAAATGCAACTTGCCCTGCAGAGACTATATCTAAAGTTAAGGCCATAAGAGAAAATAGAATAAGAAATTTAAATATTTGCATTCCTTATTTATCGGCTATTTTAGTATAAAAATCTATCGGCGAAATGACCTACTGCGCCATAAGTATCTAAAATGACATTGATAACCTATGAAAAAATCATAACATTTTGTCATTATGGTTCAAAAACTATACTATTTTTAACATGTTAGAAATCATCAGAATGACTATTGTAGTTCCCTACTTTTTGCTTGTCTCATTTGTGGCACTTATATGTGCATGCATACGACCTTTTGATTCTTTTGGTTCAACAGTCATGGGTAGGCTCGTTGGTTTCGGTTCTTTGAAGATTTTAAATATAGACTTTGAACTTCGAGGGAAAGAAAACCTCTATAAAGAACGACCAGTGGTTTTCATCAGTAACCATCAGCATAATATGGATCTCTTCACTATTGGAAATATCCTACCCTCAAGAACTGTTAGCATTGGAAAAAAGGCTCTTAAATGGATTCCTTTTTTTGGTCAGCTATACTGGCTAGGTGGAAATATTCTAATAGATCGCTCAAATCGTTGGAGAGCAATTGCTTCCATGAATAAAGCTTACGAAACCATGAAAGAAAAAAATATAAGTATATGGATCATGCCTGAGGGAACAAGAAGCAAAGGGCGCGGAATACTTCCCTTCAAAAAAGGTGCTTTTCACACGGCCATCTCATCTGGTCGCCCCTTAACAATTGTTTGTGTTTCACAATATCACAAGGCCATTAATTTTAATCGTTGGAATACTGGTAAAGTTATTATTGAAGTACTTGAACCTATCCCAACAGATAAACTAACAAAAGAAGATGTAAAAGACTTAAAAGATAAGTGCGAAAAGCTGATGAGAGAAAAAGTAGCAATACTTGATAAGGAAGTCGAAATCAAATCATAGTGTTGCATTCTCCATGGAAGGAAAATGAAGATAACAAAAGATAGTAAAAAATATTCTTTTTCTAAGGGACAAGTCTCTATTAAAAGAAATGAGCACGGTGTGCCCGTCGTTGATGCCACCAATACCCAAAGTATGGCCTATGCTCAAGGACTCTGCCATGGGCTCGATCGTGGCATGCAAATGGTATTCACTAGAATCATATGCCAAGGAAGAGCAAGTGAAATTCTTGATGATACAGAAGAGTTATTGAAAACTGATATCTACATGCGAGAGCTAGGAATCTATCAACAATCAAAGAAAGAGCTTTCAAGACTACCTAGTTCCACCCTTACATTCCTCGAATTCTATTCAGAAGGAATCAATAAAGCTTTAAGTGAATCCTTGAATCCTGTCTTTAAACTCATCAAATATAAGCCTGAACCTTGGCAGCCCGTTGACACACTCGCCACCATGAGGATTATGGCCTATATTGGATTAGCACAAACACAGCAGACAATGGAAAAGTTTATCATTGAGTCCATTAAAAATGGTGTTGATTCAGAAGGTTTACGTACATTTCTTTTTCCTCACCTCAATGAATGGAAAGAAGATGATCAGGAACTTTTAAAGAAAACAAATCTCTATTGGACTTCTCTACCAGAAATTCCCTTTGTTCCCGTAATGAAGAATTCAAATAATTGGAGTCTTACAAAAGACAAAACAAAGTCAGGCAGCGCCATTCATTGTAATGATCCTCATCTCGAAGCAAATCGGTTACCAGCTGTTTGGTATGAAATGATTTTGAAAACAAATAATAACTACTTAATGGGAATTAGTATGCCCGGTGTACCTGGCATGCCCATGGGTAGAAGCCAAAAAGTAGGCTTTGGTTTTACGTATGGATTTATGGATACCATCGATTACTTTATTGAAGATTTAAAAGATGGAACATACCTAAGTGATCAATTCCAACACACACTAAACAAACGTACTGAAGTTATAAAAAGAAAAAAATCTAATGATTTTGTGTGGGAAATATTTGAAACAGAAAATGGAGTGATTGAAAGGGATCCTTTTAAGCCTCTTACAAATGGCCTATATTTATCTCGTGCTTGGAGTGCTTACCAATTTGACACTCACACGACGATAGATGCCCTTATGAAACTTCCTTTTACCCAAGATGCAAAGCAAGCAGCAAAAGAATGCCAAAAAGTATTTATTAGTTGCAACTGGGTTTTATCAGATATTGAAGGAAATGTGATATATCAGCAAAGTGGACACTTGCCAAACCGAAGTCATTCAGGACTCTATCCTCTACCAGGCTGGGATTCAAATAACGCATGGTCTGGCCTTCAAGATAAAGAAGATTTAAGTTTTTTAGAAAACCCACCTGAAGGATTTATTGCCACGGCCAATGATGATTGGAACCAGAAAGGTAAACCTCTTTCTATTAATTTACCTATGGGAAGTTATAGAGCTGAAAGGATAAGACAACTTTTAAGTGATAAAGAAAAATATGATGTTATCGATATGAAGGCCATTCAAAGTGACCTCTATTCCATTCAAGCAGAAAAATTTCTTACACGATTTAAAAAATTTATACCAAATACACCTACAGGCAAAATTCTAAGCGAATGGGACTTAAGATATAATAAAGAATCAAAAGGTGCCTTTATTTTTGAAGAGGTTTACAGAGAATTATTGGCCCTTTTCTTTGAAGAAAATATTCTTGGACGAAAAGAATGGGATCATATTTTTGACGAGACTTGCCTCTTCACTGACTTTTACCATCTCTTCGATCGACCTTTTTTAGATGATCACTCTAATCAGTGGGATTATTTCTTTAGAAGAAAAACTCGAGATGAATACTATAAACAGGCCATCAATAATACCATGAAATGTTGGCCATCTTCAAAAGTTAAAACGTGGGGAGATGTCAATCGCTTTACCATGAAACATTTACTCTTAGGCGATGTTAAACCTTTCAGCTACCTTCTTAACAAAGGTCCCTATGCTCTTGAAGGCAATAGGGCCACCATCGTTCAAGGTCAGGTTTATAGGACTGGAGGAAGAGACTCTACATTTTGTCCTAGCTGGAGGTTTATATCTGATTTGTCTAGTGATCATGGTTTTTCGATATTAGCTGGAGGGCCAAGTGAAAACCCTTTTAGTCGCTATTATTCTAATGAAGTAAAACGTTGGCTTAACTTTCAATATAAAATAATGGGTCCTTAACCAAAAAGGACTTAACAGGAAAGAAAATGAAATATATCACAACTTTATTTTGCCTAATAAACTTTTTATATGCTGGAAACACTTTTGCTCAAGAAGAGAAGGCAAAAGAGTTTTCTTTTGATAAGGAATCAAACTCTATTGTTCCAAACTATGTAGGAAAAGTAGCTGTGTTAAGGGGTCGAGCCTACAGAATAAACGAAGCTCAAAAAAAGACAACTCTTAAAAAAGACATGAAGATCTATAAAAAAGACATCGTTGAAACAACTAGTAGCACTCTTGTGAAAATAAAAATGGTCGATAATACAACTCTCATTATAGGGCCAAAAAGCCAAATGAAATTTGATCACTTCGTCTATCGAACCAAGCAAGATAGAGAATCTGTTTTAAAGCTTATCAATGGAAAGATGAGAGTTCACTTCAATATCAAAGCTCCAAAGAAAGATGCTCTAAAGGTTCGTGTGAAACATGTAAGTATGGGTGTCAGAGGAACAAAGATCCTAGCAACGACAACTCAGTCCAAAGATTATCACCAATCTCAAATTTTACTTATAGAAGGTGAAGGTCATATTATTGATAAACATCATGATCATGAACAGGTTCTATCCCCAAAAGATCATTATATTTCATCAACTTTTAAAAATAAAAAACATAAGAAAACACTTATTAATATAAAAAATCATGAACATGACCATTACAAAGGCAAAACCGCTGCAGATAAAGATTTCTTACCGCTTCTTCCTTTTGAACCAATCATAGACCATGAAGGAAAAACCGTTACGGCCGATGAAGTTGAGGATGAAGACACATCTGTTGACTTTAACAAGATGAATATTTATCAAGAAGAAGAAAAACCAAACTGGAAGAATACCCTTAAAGAACTTAATAAAAAACTAAAAGAATAAAATAGTATAAATGACTTTAGAAAGACTATTTTAGCAAAATTGTTTTATCGAGACCCGTCTGCTTGTCTTTAATTGAAATAAGATCATGACGTATTACCCACATTGGCTGTGGCATCTTTTTCTTAAATTTACCGCTATATTGATAAGGAAAATCACCCAAGAACTTTTTTAGTTTCTTATCAAAAATGATGGCCCTTTTCTCACGAACAATTTCACTTGTACCAGCTTCTCCACTGACATAGATAATAAGACTTAATCGCTCATTCTTATTTAAAACCTCGCCTTTAAATTCGGGGTTCATATTCAAAGACGTCATTGGATAACGTAAGTCCGCATTTTTAACATTCTGAATATAGAAAGTATCATTAAAGAGAATTGATCTCCATTTCATATGATCAGCTTTTTTGGCATAAAGCGATGACACAAGAAGAAGACATACCATTATTAGTTTTTTCATATCTTTATTATCGGTTACTAGGTTAATAAAATTTAATCAAACTTAGGAATCTGCGAAGTAATCCTATTTTGCTAATCATCTTGATTACTTCTCTAAGACTCTCTAGAATATCATTTTAACTGAAATATGATCCAAAACAATGGAAAATCTTATGAAAACCATGATCAACACAATAATACTGCTAACTCTCACCACTGTCATAACCTCATGTGGTATGCAAAGCATTCCTACTGCTAAAAATGAGGTAGAGGCACAGTGGGCGGAAGTCCAAAATACATATCAACGAAGAAGTGACCTCATCCCTAACTTAGTGGCCACGGTTAAGGGTTATGCCTCTCATGAAAAAGAAACACTAGAGGCCGTTATTAGTGCTCGAGCAAAAGCAACTCAAATAACTGTCGATCCTACTAAACTAGATGCAAATTCTTTGGGTAAGTTTCAACAAGCACAAGGTTCACTATCACAGGCCTTAGGAAAGTTAATGGTCATTAGTGAACGCTACCCTGACCTAAAGGCCAATCAAAACTTTCGAGACTTACAAATACAACTTGAAGGAACTGAGAATAGAATCAGTGTGGCCAGAAAAAGATATATCGAATCTATAAAAAGATACAATAACTTAATTACAGTTCCACCAACGAGCTGGTTTAATTCAATGTTCTATAAACATGAAAAAGCACCACAGTTCAAAGTAGATAATCTAGATGAAGTTAAACAAGCCCCTAAGGTTAAGTTCTAATGAAATTTTTATTATCAATCCTTCTTCTTTCAATCATTACTTTTACACAAGCAAAAGTCGTTCCTTCCCTCAATGCCCCTGTTATCGATCAGCCAGATATCATTGACTGGGGAACAGAAAAGAAAATCAATTATATTCTTAAAAAATTCTACAAAGACACTGGCATACAGTTTCAAGTTTTCATTACCAATTCACTTGAAGGTGAAATTATTGAAGACTATACAATTAAGGCCGTAGATGAATGGAAACTTGGTGGCGAAAAAGACGATAAGGCGGCTCTCCTTTTTATTGCTTTAAATGATAGAAAAATGAGGCTTGAAGTAAGTGATGGACTCGAAGGAGATATCACAGATGTAGAAGCTGGCCGTATCATTCATTCACTTGTTCCCTACTTCAAGGCCAGACAGTATTCATCTGGCATCGTCATTGCCCTTAAACAAATGGCACTACTTACAGGTAATGACTTAAAAGAAACAAATATAGTTAAGACAAAGAAAATTAAATCAAAGACTAACGGAATATTTATCGCCATCTTTTTCATTCTTTATTTTATCTTAATGATCTTTGGTAAAAGACGCTCATCTTTTTGGTATATCGGTGGCTCAAGACATTCCTCAGGTGGCGGTTTTAGTAGCGGTGGCTTTGGAAGTGGCGGCGGCGGCTGGTCCGGTGGTGGCGGAAGCTTTGGCGGCGGCGGTGCAAGTGGTAGTTGGTAATTCGACAAAGGTTATAAAATGAGAAAAGTGAAATATACAGATATTGATAAGAAAAGAATTGAAGAAGCGATCTCTTTAGTTGAAGCAAGAACTGATGCTGAAGTTATCCCAATCATCTTTAGAAAATCTGACAATTATCCTGGAGCGCATTTAAGATGTGCCATACTCTTTGGTATGCTCATTCCTGCTATTATCTATATGATTCCAATCGACTTTGATCGTCCTGAACTCTATGTCTATGGGCAAATAACGGGTTTACTACTTGGTTATGTTCTTACTTTTAATGATCGCATGAAAAGACTTTTTTGTACTTTTGGAGAAATGAAAGAAGAGGTTTATCAAAGATGCACGCAGGCGTTTCTAGAAAACGGACTGCACACCACAAAAGACAACACAGGAATCCTCATTGCCATTAGCCTCTTAGAACATAAAGTTGAGATTATGGCCGACTATGGAATTAATCAGAAAGTGAATAAGAATACTTGGAAAGAAATATGCCAAGGACTTACTAAAAAAATTAAATCAGGTGATATTAATGGCGGAATTGTAGAGGCGATTAATGAATGTGGAAAACACCTTATTGAGCACTTCCCTAAAACGGAAGATAATCAAAATGAGCTATCAAACCAACTGGTTATTGACGGAATAAAAAAGAAAGAAGAAACGAAGCCTATTGAAACTATGGATTCTTCGGAAGACCCGAGCGCTGAAAATAACCAAGAAGAGACGAACTCAGAACATTAGAAAACATATTAATATGACTATCTAATTCTTTGTAAAAGCTTATAGGTCCAACTTCACTACCTGAACTTTCTAACATATAAACAATACCTAAGTCAGAAATCCTGGCCTTGGCCCAACCATTACACCATGAACATTTCGGATAATAAGTAATACTCTCGTCTGTTTTTTCAATAAAGATTTTAAAACTATCAAATAGCAGATGTGCACTTCCTGAATGATTATTCTTATATTCAAAATAAAAATTAATAAAGCGAAATTCTTTCAATCGATCAAAATTACTAATTCGATAAAAATGAAGATCTTCTAGCTCACTCTCATCAAACTCTCCAATAATTACAGTCTTTAAGACAACTAAATTATTAAAGATAAATTGATGGAAGTACTTCCCCTCCTCTATCTCAGTTAAGCAAAGTTTTGCCTGAACGGCCCTACCTAATGGACGATATTCCAAGAGAAAACAATCCTTATACCTTGTAACCACAGACTCTTTTTCAAGTGTATCGATATATTGATTAAGATTATAAAAGAAGTTTTGTAGGACATTCTTTTCATCAACAAGTCCTATATGTTCTGCCTTCACTGGCACAGACATAATAGGTGTAACAAGAAAAAGAAAAAGACAGAGACTTTTCAAAGCTTTCACTTCGCCTCATCCTTTCTATTATCAACAATCTCACCACCTTCAATGGCCGTAATAAAGTTTCTAACAAAGTTCTTTACCAAAGTAAGCTCAGTCGGAGTGTTGTTGAGAAGACGAGTAAGAAGTAACTTAAACTCGTTGATCAAACGCTGACTTTTTCCAGCTCCACCAGTGAAGGATGTAGCAGGAAACCAATAGAGTTGATACTTAACCATAGAGGTAATTGAACTTAAGACTCTTTCATTGAGACTACTCGAAAGATAACGAAGAAAATTATTGAGACTTAGCTGAACTCCTGTTGCACCAAGATATCTCCACTTATCTTTTTCAACTTCTACAACTTTGATGGTGTAAGGAGTAAACTCATTACGACTTCCAATTCCCATATAGTCGCGTTTATAATCAATATTAAAGGGATAAAACCTAAAGACTGCTCTATCCTGACGAAACTGTCCTCTCAAAAAGAGCTCACCAAGAACTCTCATTTCAAAAGAAGTACTTTCATCCTCTCTTCTTTGAGTTAAGTGAAAAAGTACATCATTTCGATCATTCACAATCTGGTAATTGAGAAAGTTTTCATTTTCTGCAAGCTTAAATGATCTACTACCTTTTTCAATAGTAGATATTGGACGTCTTTCTAGATCAGTTCCTTTACTAGTAAATTTCTCTCTTAACGCAAGTTCGTTCTTACAGCCATAGTAAACAACTTCTTCACTTAACTCAGTCTTGGTTTCATTTAATTGATGACGATACTGAATCTTTACAAGAGTTTCTTTAGCGGGAACCATCCACATTAAACAAGCAGTGGGTTCACTATTAAGGTAATGGACTTGATCATTTCGCGTGCGACGAATAAAGTTCTTCCCTAACTCTCCAACCTTTATTTTTAATGCCCCTCTAAATTCTTCAACAATATTATCAATTGTTGGAAGTTCCTTTGGTAAGGCCCAAAGGTTTAGAGAAAGAAAGAATGTGAGAAGAAAGAATAAGTTTTTCATTATTTAATAAAAACATTTCTTTCTGGGTCATAATAGAATTTTTTAGAATAGCTACCAGTTCCGTTAAATTCTTTTATTTTAATTTTATTTTAATTTTAAACCTACTCTTACTTAAGTATCTTTCAGAAAATTCATCAAATTTAAAACCACTTAACATAAGATTTTCAACTGATCTTGTTTTCTTCATTTTGATACCACCACCACGAATACTAATATCAAAATTTCTCTTAATATTATCTTTTGCAGCAAACTTAGGATCTAGTCTAAATCCAACTAGTCGCCTAGTCGCCTACCTGAAGTCGTCATATAAGTATAAGGCTTAAGACTATTGAGAACTGCTTCAATATTAGAGTTCTTAGTTGGAATATTATCCACTTGAGTTTCACTGAAGGTCTTAAAGAGAACGAGATCAGCATACTTCTTCATCTCTTTTCTATAGTCATCAAACTTAATGGCCTTCGCACGCGTTACTACCATCAACTTACTAAAAGTCTTCGATTTAGATGCTCCAAAACCAAAGAAACGAAAACCACGATCATTCATTGTCGTACTTGTTTGAGAAGAGACAATCATCGTATTTACATCTTTATAAAGATAGAGTTGCGGGTTTGAGACATTAAGAATTGTCACCTGATCATTATCACTGTCATCAAGTCCAGGCTTAAGAACTCCGTATTTAAAATTATAATCTTTTATAGTAACGAGGTTATTATCACGAGCATTAATACTTACTGTTCCACCAATAGTCAGACCTGCTTCTTTTTCTTTTACAGAACCTGCTGTAGGAGAAATATAAATTTTTGTTGTTCTTTTATAGTTAACACCTGCAAAGTTTGGGATCAACTGAACGACTTTTGTTACTTGTGAAGATTCGCTTCGAGTAACTGAGCCACTTAAGAGCATCGATAGCAGCTTTGTTCCAACATTGAGATTCATATCAAGAATTCCACCAAGATCAGAAAAGTCCCAATCTGGACCATCCTGAGCATCTCCACCAGCACTACTAATGCTTGCATCAATACTCTTTAGCCCTCTATCAGAAAGTGAATAAATTTCTGTGGTCAGTTGTACAAGATGAGATGGAACACCGTCTTCAAGTACATCAAGGAGTGGAAGGAGTGCTTCAAATCTTGTTTTTAATTCTTCATTATAAAACCAGTAAGAAATAACCTTAAGACCTTCAACACTAACATAACCTTCTTTTGGGGTAATGATGTCACCTGGCTTCAGAACTGCTTCAATTCGACTAACAAGTGTTCTGGCCGTTAAGTGCTGAGTTGAATAAGTACATCGCGAAACTTCATTCCGGCATTCAATCTTTCCAGCATCTCTTTGCATATCTGTTCTAGTGTCTGAATCACCATCAAATTGTGAAAAAGTACTGATAGATAGTAGTAATAATATTATTCCAGCAACGTGCTTCATAGAGACTCCATACTTGAGTTTTTTAATTTGAGAAATTCTATGAGACAGCGGACAATTTGACCAATTTTAAGGGAATTTTTTCGTTAAAGTTAGAAAATATTTTAACTCGACGCAAAAAAGGCACCCTTACGGATGCCTTCATTCTTATTTTTTTTAAAAAAAATTAGTCACATTTACCAGAAGCAACAACTGAATCCATTAACTCATTTGCTTTCTTTTCGCTATACCAGTACTTGTTATAAGACTTCCCGTGAACTTGTACTTTGTACCAGCTCTTAGTTGGATGCTTTTTGAGTGAACAATGAGAACTCTCAGCACTTGCAACATCTCTTGAGTTACTTGCACAACCAACAAAACCGATTAGCATCATCGCTAGAAAAACCTTTTTCATATTACTCTCCTGTTTTTAGAAACATATTAAACTTGTCGGACAATATTCATAATACTTTAGGAATTATTAGATTTTTTGTTGATAATGACAGTAGCGCCATGGCAGAGTTTTTTCCGTGCCTTCAAAATTTTTCTCTTCCATAAGCTCTAACTTATCAAAATCATAGGTGGGAAAGAAGGTATCCGCCTCTCCACTGAAGTCTACAAAACTAATATGAATATGCTGGCACAGAGGGAGAAATTGTTCATAAACCTTGGCCCCTCCAACCACTGATGCTTTATCAAATCCCAGCTCTTTTACTTTTTCTAAGGCCTCTTCAATATTAGAAACGACATATATCCCTTGTGTCTCACCCATGGTTTTTGAAAGAACAATATGATCACGACCAGGCAATTTTCCAGGTAAGCTCTCAAAGGTATTTCTTCCCATTATCATAGGAGCACCAAGAGTAATTTTTTTGAAGTTTTTAAGGTCTTCTGAAATATGCCAAAGGAGCTTGTTGTCTTTGCCAAGCTCCCTCTTCTTACCAATACCTGCAACTAAAGAGAGGATCAAATAGCGACCTGTGCTTTAATATGAGGATGAGATAGATATTCTGTTAATTCAAAATCTTCAAACTTAAAGTCAAAGATTTCTTTTACATCTGGATTCAACTTCATCTGCGGAAGTGGATGAGGCTTTCTCTTAATCTGCATCGCTGCTTGCTCTAGATGATTTAAGTAAATATGTGCATCACCCATTGTGTGGATAAAGTCACCCGGCTTATAACCTGTAACTTGAGCAATCATTAACGTAAGCAGAGCATAACTTGCAATATTAAAAGGAACACCTAAGAAAACATCAGCTGATCTTTGATAGAGCTGACAACTTAAACGACCGTCCTGAGAAACATGAAATTGCATAAATGTATGACAAGGAGGAAGGGCCATATTAGGAATATCTGAAGGGTTCCAAGCAGAAACAATAAGTCTTCTACTTTGAGGATTCTTCTTAATATCTTGAATAACATTGGCAATTTGATCGATGCAAAAACCTTCTCTTGATTCCCAACATCTCCACTGCTTTCCATAAACAGGACCAAGGTTACCCTCTTCGTCTGCCCACTCATCCCAAATTCGAACACCGTTATCTTTCAAGTAACGAATATTGGTATCACCTTTCAAAAACCATAGAAGTTCATGGATGATACTCTTTAAATGTAATTTCTTAGTAGTCACAAGAGGGAATCCCTCTGCCAAATTGTAGCGAGCTTGGTAACCAAAGGTTGAAAGTGTTCCCACTCCAGTTCTGTCTTTAGTTTCCTGACCCTCTTTAAGAACGTGCTTCATCAAATCAAGATATTGCTTCATTCTGTCTCCCGTAAATTTTCAAATCGTGTGTGTTGTTGTGTTGCTAATAGTTTCTCGTGAAAATTCAATTTTGTAAAAGATAAATAATCTATCAAAGTCTAACCAAACCAACCTTTTTTCATATGTTTGATGACGCGAAAAATTAAGTTATTGAATTAATAGAATATAGAATAGCTAAAGATCACTTTATTCTTTGAACATATTTCTTGGAAGCTTCATATGTTTTAAGAGTCGATTCATATAACGCCGTAGACCAGGTAATAATTTTGGTTTTGTCTCACCGCAACGTGTTTCAAGGGCCTTCAAAAACTCTACTGGCCAACCTTGTTGATAAAAATTCACCACCCATGAAGGAATACTCCCCTTTGGGTCTACAAATACTGTCAGGTCGATAAAAGTAGTCTCTTTATCAATAGGTCTAAGCCCAATATTGCTATAATGAACAATGGCCCTAACTGTACCATCAGCAACTTTTTTATACTTTGGATGGACAACTGTTTTTGAAATGACAAATAGAAGATCCTTCTTTAAATCCAGATGGAGCTTATTATGAAGCACCATTTCCCGATTACTTAGTGGCCATGGAAGATCACTCAAAGAGTAAGTAATGGCCTCTAAATCAGAAATATTTTCAATTGTTGTTTTTGAGATTTGACCAGGTATCCATTCAACTGCTCCCTCGACCTCTCTAAGAGTACTCATAGCACAAGGTAGAGTTGCTTTAATATTACCTTCAACCTTTATACCTACCAAGTCACTATTGGGCTCATCTCTTGTATAAACACTGAAACCTTCTCTCGACTTTTCCTTCTTCCAGCCTTTATTAAAAAAAGCACCCATACCAAAAACTTGTTGGCAGGTAATTAGGATCATAAAAATGCTGATTAGGGTTTTCAAAAATTTCATCAAATTATTTTACCAAAATAACGTCATCTCAACTTGTTGGAACAAAAGTTTCCCATTAATATTAAACTTTACGGAGGCACTATGACATTAACTGGACTTGAGGTCTTATCTCAGAATACTGAAAAGCAAAAACTCTTATTGGGTAATGTTGCCTACCTATGCCATTCGGCATCTGTGGATCAAAACTTTAAAATAGGTGTCTTAGTATTGAAAGATATATTAGGGGCACGCTTAAAGAAGATTTGGGGTCCTCAACACGGTTTTGTTACTGACGTCCAAGATAACATGGTGGAAAGCTCTAACTTTCACCACCCCTACTTTGATCTGCCGATAGAAAGCCTGTACGGAGAAACCCGAGTTCCGTCTGAAAAAATGATGGAGGGAATTGATACCATTGTTGTTGATCTACAAGATGTTGGTACCCGAGTTTATACTTATATTACAACTCTCAGTTATGTGCTTGATCAAGCTGCTAAGCTTGGAAAACGCGTTATTGTCCTCGATCGTCCTAACCCTGTTGGTGGCGAGATGATTGAAGGAAATATCCTAGAACCCGAGTGGAAATCTTTTGTCGGCCATCTCCCTATACCTATGAGACATGCTATGACCATGGGAGAAGTTGGTCATTTTCATCTCAAGCATTTTGATCTTGAATGTGACTACCATGTTATTCAAATGGAAAATTGGAAACGCTCTATGAGCTGGGATGAGACCGGTCTTCCTTGGGTTAATCCAAGCCCTAATCTTTCCACTCCCAACTCTGCTCTATCTTTTTGTGGAACAGTTCTCTTTGAAGGGACAAATATTTCAGAAGGACGAGGAACAACGAGAGCGCTAGAGGTTATTGGTGCTCCTAAAATCGACGCTTATGAATGGTGCGACCATCTCAATCAAAAAGTTAAAGAATGGAAGTTAGAAGGTTTCGTTCTCAGGCCACTCCAGTTCTATCCTATGTTTCAAAAACATTCTGGTGAAAATTGTGGCGGTGTTCATATTCACTGCACCGATCATCATAAATTTGAAAGTTGGAAACTAGGTCAACTTCTTCTTCAAGAATCTTATCACCAAAAATATTTCGATTTTAAATGGAATGATCAGCCTTATGAATATCAATATGAAAATCTGGCCATCGACTACATCAACGGCACAACAAAGCTTCGTGAATGGGTGGAAAAGAAAGGATCATTGGGAGAGCTTAATGCTATTTGCAGTGACTCTTTAGACGATTTCGTAAAAAACCGTGGTTCAATACTTTTATACTAAACAAAGAATTTTTTTCTTATTTATCTGAAGTTGAGTTAATAATTTCATCAACATCGCCTGAAATACTTCGGACATCATCCTTAGGGGCCCTATTTCTATTATTCACACCTCTATAGTCTGTGTTACATAACTTGCTTTTTGCATCATCACTTTTAACAAAGTCATCAATACTATCAAAGACATTACTTATTTTATTTCTAATAGAGCTACATGTTGATAAACAATTACTTTTCATTTCTTTTATTTTAATATTTTCTTTTTTTGGAAAAAAGGAATCGATGGGCTTAAACCCATTATGACATTTATGGAAACAAGATTGAGCATTAAAGGAATAGTATCCATTATCTTGACACTGTTTTTTATAATCAGAGCTAAAGTGTTTGGACATTTCTTTTATTTTTTTTCAACATTATCATTTAGATAAGAAGTGCTATGAAGTTCAAAATACTCTTTTGAGAAATTAAGCTTAGGTGAAAACTTATCACTACAAACTATCTTATGGGCCAGCCTTACTGCATCGAGGTCGTAGTTAAATTCCTGTGAAGTTGATTTTGCTACATGATAAACACCATCATAAACCCCAGATGGCCGTTCATCTTCTACTGCAAAAGTATTAGCTGCTAATAAAAACATTATAAAGATAGAAACTTTCATAGACTCACCCCACTATTTTCTTATCGGAGTTTTATACTCAAATATTAAATTTCTTTTTACTTCTTAACTATTAGTATTTACGAATAGTTTTAAATAAAAACATGGCCTTAGCTCTTTACAGACACATATTAGCTGATCATAATGATTGGGATTTACAAAACATATACATATATTAACTATCTGCAACATGGAGTGGCACATGAAAGTGAAAAAGAATTTTCACCTATCAATTTTAACAATCCTAGCATCATTACTTTTATTTACTGGGTGTAATAGTAAAAAAGAAACTGGCTCTTCATCTTCTGAAGAAGTGACAGCAAACTCACCAACATCTGGTAATGAGATCGTTATTGGAGCTGTTTTTCCTATGACAGGTCCTATCGCTACTTACGGGCAAGAGTCAGTAAATGGTATTAAGCTAGCACTTAAGAAATATGGAATCGATAAGATTAAAGGTAAAACCATTAGACTTATTGTTGAAGATAATAAAGGTGAGCCAACAGAAAGCGCCAATGCTGTTAGAAAGCTAATCACAATTGATAAGGTACATGTTGTTGTTGGATCAGTCGCATCTTCTAACACTTTAGCTGGTGCACCGATTGCTCAAAAAGCTGGTGTTCCACTAATGACTCCTGCTTCTACTAATGAAAAAGTAACTCAAACTGGAAACTTTATTTCAAGAACTTGCTTCACCGATAATTTTCAAGGTGTCGTGATGGCAAAGTTTGCAAAAGAAAGTCTTGGAAAATCAAAAGCCGCTATCATTGTTGATAATGCTTCTGACTACTCTAAAGGACTAAGCAAAGTTTTTAAAACTGAGTTTGAAAAAATGGGTGGAACAATTATTGATACTGAGTTCACTTACACAGCAAAAGATACTGACTTTAGATCTCTTCTTTCAAAAGTAAAAAGAACGAAGCCTGATGTTGTTTTCCTACCTGGTTACTACACAGAAGCTGGACTTATTTTAAAGCAAGCGAAACAAATGGGATTAAATGTTCCTTTCCTAGGTGGAGACGGTTGGGACTCACCAAAACTTCAAGAGCTTGCCGGAGCTGAAGGTGTTAAAGGAAACTATATTAGTTCTCACTTCTCACCTGATGATCAAGACCCTGCAGTTCAAACATTTGTTAAAGAATACAAAGAAAATTATGGAGACCAAAGACCAGGGGCCATGGCCGCATTAGGTTATGACGGAATGCTTGTTATTCTTGACGCTCTTAAAAGATCAGAGTCTCTAGAGTATGCTGCAATTAACAATGCCATCATTGGCACAAAAGGTTTTAAAGGTATTACTGGTTCCATCACTATTGATGAAAATAGAAATGCTAGAAAGAGTGCTGTTGTTTTAAAAACCCTTCCAGAGGGGATGGCGTTTGAACAAAAGGTTAACCCTTAATAATTTAAACATACGGATAGAATCTCATGGATGAAAATCTCACATTTTTTTTCTATGATCTTGTAACTTATCTTCTTAATGGACTAACTCAAGGCTCGATCTATGCATTGATCGCCTTGGGTTACACCATGGTTTACGGGATCATTAAACTCATTAACTTTGCTCACGGTGAATTTTATATGATTGGTGCCTTTATTGGTTACTTCTCTATAACCAGCGGTATGCCGTTTTTGATTGCCCTACCTCTTGCCATGTTTGGAGCAGGAATTATTGCAGTCATCGTAGAAAAAATCGTTTATCGCCCCATCAGACATGCAGGAAGAATTCCGGCACTCATTACTGCTCTGGGAACATCACTTTTCTTTCAATACTTTGGACAACAAACAATTGGTGCTGATCCGAAAGCTTTTCCACAAGCAATTGCCGTAAAAACTTATCAATTTGGTGAAATTTATATTTCAAATATTCAGCTTATTATTTTCGGTTCTACGTTTCTACTGATGGTTTTTCTTTGGTGGCTTGTAGGACATACAAAAATTGGTAAGGCCATGCGTGCGACTTCTTTTGATAAAAATGCAGCCGAGCTAATGGGAATCAATACAGATCGAATCATTAGTTTTACTTTCTTTGTAGGTTCAGCATTTGCTGGAGCTGCCGGAGTGCTCGTTGGACTTTATTACAATACAGTGGAACCAATGATGGGGCTCATCCCAGGACTTAAGGCCTTTGTCGCCGCCGTTCTTGGTGGTATTGGAATTATTCCTGGAGCCGTTCTTGGTGGACTTGTCTTAGGAGTGGCCGAAAACCTAGTGGTTGGTTTTTGGGTATCCACTTATAGAGACGCTATCGCTTTTGGTATCCTCATCATTATTCTTCTTTTTAAACCTGCCGGTTTACTTGGAGTTAACAGAAAGGAGAAAGTGTAATGGATTATTTTATCTATCTTGCTCAGCTGAGCGGAATTTTTATTATCCTCGCTGTTAGCTTAAATCTTATTAATGGAATTTGTGGGCAATTCAGTTTAGGCCACGCAGGCTTTTGGGCGGTTGGTGCTTATACAGGTGCAGCCTTCACTGTCTTCTTAGATCTTCCAGTTCCAGGTTTTGTTAATCTCTTTTTAAGTTGCGGAGTCTCTTTTATTGCCGCCGCATTAGCAGGACTTCTTATTGGTGTTCCATGCCTAAGACTTCGAGGGGATTATCTGGCCATTGCCACTCTGGGCTTTGGTGAAATTATCAGAATCGTTATTATGAATATGGATTCAGTTGGAGGCCCTAGAGGATTCACTGATATTCCGAAGCTGGCCAATATTGGTTGGGTCTACCTTTGGGTTGTTATTATTATTGTCTTTGTTTCAAACCTTCTTCGCGGAAGTCATGGCAGAGCAATTATCAGTATTCGTGAAGATGAAATTGCAGCAGAGAGTATGGGTATTTATACCTTCAAATATAAGACACTCGCTTTTGTCATCGGTGCAGGCTTTGCTGGAGTAGCTGGAACTCTTTACGCTCACACTCAAGAGTTTATCTCCCCTATGGGATTCACTTTTATGTGGTCGGTGATTATTCTACTTATGATTATTCTAGGTGGTCTTGGTAGTATTACTGGTTCTGTTGTTGGAGCAATTATTCTTACTCTCCTTCCAGAGTTTTTAAGATTCTTTGGACAAACGGTTAGTGAGTGGCGAATGGTTATTTATTCTCTACTATTAATCAGTCTGATGCTTGCTCGTCCAGGTGGAATATTTGGTAAACATGAATTCAATGTTCTTAAATTCTTAGGCATTGGTAAAAAAGAGGAGGCAAACTCATGAGCTCTCCTATTTTAAAAATCGATTCAATAACAATGCGCTTTGGTGGACTCGTTGCCGTCAATAGATTCTCTATGGAGCTTGGATCAAAAGATCTTGTTGGAGTAATTGGACCAAATGGTGCTGGTAAAACAACCATTTTTAATATGGTCACTGGTCACTATGAGCCAACGGAAGGAACAGTCTATCTTTCAGGTAAGAATATTAATGGATTAAGACCAGCTTTTATCACTCAAAGTGGAATCGCTAGAACCTTTCAAAACATTAGACTTTTTAAAGATCTAACTGTTTTAGATAATATTCGCTTAGCAGCTCACTACACTGTTGAGTATGGACTCCTTGCAAATATTTTCAGAACGAAGAAGTATCATGCAGAAGAAAAAAGAGTTCACGATGAGGCCATGGAACTTTTGAAAATTTTTGGCTTGGAAGATAAGAAATATCACCTTGCTAAGAACTTGCCTTACGGCCAGCAGAGACGCCTAGAAATTGCAAGAGCTCTGGCCACTAAGCCAAAAGTACTTCTACTTGATGAACCGGCAGCTGGGATGAATCCAAAAGAAACAAAGGACCTTACTGAATTAATTCGTTGGGTTCGTGATAAGTTTCAAATTGCAGTCCTTTTAATTGAGCATGATATGAAACTAGTCATGGAAGTTTGTGAAAGAATCTACGTGGTTGATCATGGTGAACTTATTGCTCAAGGTGCCCCGAAAGATATTCAATCAAATCCAAAGGTTATTGAGGCCTATCTTGGAACTTCTGAAACAGAAGAAACAGGTCCAACACCAGGAGAAGCATAATGAGTGATCCTCTACTACATATAAAAGACATGCATGTTCACTACGGTGCCATTCATGCCATTCACGGAATTGATCTAAAAGTTTACGAAGGTGAAATTGTTACCATTCTTGGTTCTAATGGTGCTGGTAAAACCACAACTCTACACTCTGTTTCAGGATTAATTCCTATTAGCAGTGGAGAAATTCTCTTTGATGGAAAACCAATTCAGTCTTTGCCTGCTCATAAAATTGTCAGTAACGGAATAGCCCAGTCTCCTGAAGGGAGAATGGTCTTTCCAGATCTTTCGATAAAAGAAAATTTAGAAATGGGTGCTTTTTTAAGAAAGGACAATAAAGGAATTAAAGAAGACTTAGAATATATGTACTCTCTTTTTCCAATCCTAAAAGAAAGAAGTAAGCAATTGGCGGGAACACTTTCAGGTGGTGAACAACAAATGCTGGCCATTGCAAGAGCGTTCATGGCCGCACCAAAACTGCTTTTATTAGACGAGCCATCTTTAGGGATTGCACCAATTCTTGTTCAAGCTATCTTTGATGCCATTGTCGAGATTAATAAAAAAAGAAAGATGACAATTCTCTTAGTTGAACAAAATGCTTACGCTGCTCTTAAGATTGCCAACAGAGGTTATGTTCTCATGACCGGAGAAATTTCTATGAGTGGTGAGGCCAAAGAATTAATTACTAACGAAGAAATTAAAAAAGCTTACCTAGGTCACTAACCTAGAGAAGTATGCAAGATAACAACGAGGGTAAATTGAACCAATTAAGTTTTGATGAAGCTATCAATATTTTAAAAAAAATCGTAAAAAATTCTCATATAAAAGGTCAAAAACATCTTGACCTATCTGTTGCCACAGCTGAAGAAAGACCAGAGTATGAGAAGGCCCTCATGGTTGTGAAAGCGCATGTGGCCCAAGGTCATGTTACCAATGATCAACTTAACGAAAAACTAGGTCTTTAATGAAAGTTTTAGTACTTTTATTGGCCTTAAACTTTACTCTTTTGGCCCAAGCAGAAGTTGATACAAAAGTTGAAGCTCTTGTAAGATCATATCCAAAAGGCTTCTACACTCTTGGGGAAGTTGGAAAGAGTTTTAAACTCTGGGGAACAGTTGATAAGAAAAAGCCGTTCTATGGCTTTGCTAGAGTTGCTGGACAAATAAAAAGTAGTGTTGCCATTAATAAGGCCCAAGCAAGTCTAGAAATATATCCAATTTCATTCTTTGGGCTAAGTACTGGCTTTTCAAAAAGCTCTCGTGAATTTAATGAATTTGATGCTTTTGACTGTCAAGTGATCGCCTGTCGATCAAGTAATGTGGAAAGAAAGTTTTTCGAAGCAAAGATGGCCCTTGCTGCAGGATCTGTTTACTTTGTACAAAGAGTTAAGTGGACTAAAACGGAACTCAAAGACAAGATGAATCAAATTTATGCTGAAGAGCTCGCTAATCTTATTGGTCGTGCAGGTGGAGATACTCTCCTAGAGAAAATATCAATCCTTGGTTACAAACTCACCTCAACTTATGAAATAGGTGCTCTATACAAGAACAACTCAATGAAGCACCTAAGAAATCGCTCTTCCATGCAGGTACTCATCGGCCGCTACCTTCAAAAAGATTATGTCATCACTCTTGGTCTTGGTACTTATCGCACTCGCTGGAAGTCAAATAACGCCACCGCCTTGGCCATTTGGACATGGACTCCTAGCAAAGGTATGCTTCTCTTTTAGAAACATCTTTACTCAAAATGTTAATTGCATTCTATTATTCTTTTAACTTTATTAATTATATTTAACTCAAGAGCTTTATCGTATGCTCTATAATACTTCTTTCTCCATTCCTTAAGAGACTTGAAACCCTTTACTGATTCTAGTATTGTCTCTTTTGTCCAATATCCAGAAGGACGTCTTATGGGTACCATGTGCGAACAGGCAACATCAAGCAGCCCCAAGTTCATAAGCACTATATAAGCAGAGTGAGAACCCACACTAAACTCTTTTCGAGAACTGTATTTAAGAGCTTCCTTTAAACATCTCTCCTTACTCCAGTATCCATTTGGTCGAGTTGTTCTTGGTAGGAGATTCAGTAAATCATTCCAACCGTATCTAAGCATAGCACGGTAAGCGACTGGATAATTATTTCGAAGATCTGTATAATTATTGCACTTTGATACAATCTCTACACATTTCTCTCTAGTCCATTTCTTTTTATTCGCCATTTACAATTCCCTTAATTACGATAAACTTATACTAATCTCTTCAACACAAACCTTAATAAAGAGTCCTTAAAACTACTTGTATTAGGCAAATTGCTAGCAAAATCATATGAAATTTTCGAACTGCTTCGCCCTTAATTCCAGTCTTATGAAACATAAGATTTTTAAAAAACATCTCATTTAAAAGAGCAATTGATAATAAAGAAACAAAGCCTAATAATTGAATAAAAGTAGTTCTTGTGATCTTTAGATATTCTAGAACTTCAGGAGTTACAAATGATTTCATCACAAGCATAAAGAAGACAAAAAGTACTACTGGATATGAGATTAAAAAGACAAATAATGGTCTTGTACATGGTGCATTTTTTAGAGAATAAATAGAATTAAATCTTATAAAATATAGGTAAAAAAAAGTCTTCCATCTCATAGTTCTTCCCAAACTTGTAAAATTTTATATTTCATTAATCTTATCGGTTAATAAGTACCGATTCTGTACCGATCAACTGGTGAAAAATGATGAAAATACTGGAATAGCTCAAACCGAATGATTGCTATGATTTGAGAAGATAAGCTTTTGAAATCAAAAAAGATGTTAAAACTAAAAGTGCCACGAGTAATCCCCGCAAATGAACAGAATACTAACATAAACAGGAGTGATTATCTGCCCCGCCATATTTTTTCTTATACCCTACAAGTGATTGCGATGGCCCCGCTGAACATATATGTTCAGCGTCGTCTCTCAGCTTTAAGTAAGTCTGAATGCTTAATCGCATACAGCTATTTCACGGTCTGCAATAAAAGTGTATTAATGTTTGAATTATTAGAATATAAGTTAAAAACTTGTAGCAAACTTATAACTTCCTAAAATCACATCAAGAGGTACAAGTAGTTAGTTCCTTACTACTTTTGGATATTATTTTAGTATCACCACTTAAGATCATCTAAATAGACTTTTCATTAACTTTTTCAATAACAATGTTGAACTCATAACGTGGATCACGTCTAATATTCGTAACTAGAAATACAGAAGAATGCGATGGCATTAACACCTTTATTGATATTTTATCCTCTTTTTTTGTATTAATTTTTTCTATGGCCTTAAGCATTCCAATGATACTACTCTCTGCACCCTCTGAATAATCAACAAGAATTTTCTCTCTGCTCCATCTTTTAAAATCTAAACCTCTACACATATTATTAAAGCTTGCAACCATTTCACTAAAAGCTTGAACATCTTTCTTTGTTAAAATTTCTTTTACAAGTTCAAGTTGTTTACGTTTTCCGCATTTCAAACAATTCAACTCTCTCGAGACATTTAAATTCTTAACTCCTGAACAATTCTCTTCTAAAATTGAATAATAATCCTGCACGAGGTTCTTTATTTTTCCAAACAACTCTTTATCTTTCAGTTTTTCATCAAACACTTTATATAATGGAGGAATAATAAAGCTCACCTTAATATCTTGAAAAACTTTTGCACTTTTATTTATAGGATTATCGTAAGTATCAAAAACAGTTGTGACATTACCTAAATCTTTTACTTTTAAAAATAGCTTTGCTTCATCGTTTTTATTATAAAGCTCAATCCAACCTTCTTCTAGATTGTAATCTTTTAAAAAAAAAATCAAGCCAACTTTCTGCTCTTTTGCATCCTTAACCCATGCTGCAACTCTAATATCTTTACAAAAGTTATTGTCCGAACGTAACTTTCTAATCATTGTAAACTCATCATCGTTTTGAACAAGAAAGCGACTAGACAATACTCCAATATATTCATTTGTCTTCTTTCCAAGATCCGCACCATTAGATAATAAAATAGAGTAATATATATTTACATAATTAGTAAAGCAAACCTGTTTTTTATTAACTTTCACACCTGATTCATCAAACCTTCCGACTTCTTTGGTAAACTTTTTATCTCCATAGACTTTTATGAAAGGGTAAACAAAAGTCTTCTTTTTACCGTCTACTGTCTTTTTATGCATTATTTTTTCAGAAACAAAAAGAATATCTTGATCATAATACAGCTCGTGAAGTTCCACTCTTGGATTAAGTACAAATCCATGCGTACTTGCTACATACATCAACACCAAAAGAACTTTAAAAAATAACTTCACTTGAACTCCTATTCTTGTCCTTAAAAATATGGCACTTTGTCACATACTTTCTTATCAATAAAATGTTCAACATTTTTAAAATCTAGAACATTTAAATCATATGAACCATCATTACTGTTAAATTTTAAACCATACCCTTTATGATTACCATTCGTACATTCAACTGAGAAGTTATTTGATGGCGCATGAACCACAATCCACTCAGTTTCACCAGGTCGCTGAGTAACTTCACATTTATTTATAAACTGACAATCTGTTGGAGGAGAAAAAATATTTCTTACAAAAATATCAAACTCTGCAATAGCGACCCCTCGCCCTAGAAAGTCACGACCATAATATAAAATCTTATTTGAAGAATGAGGCTGAAACTCTTCTTGCAAGTCTGATACATTTTCATGGACTCCTTCCAAGTAATCAAACTCACCGATAGATCCTTCCAATCGAAATGCTTTATTTAAGTCATCTATTGTACACGTAGTCGAGTCCTCTTTATCACATACATCCTCTAAAGAAAGTCTCCCCTCCCCTGCAGCAGACCTCCTAATCTTTGAAGACATATACCCCGCATCATTAGAAGGTGCTTTGAAAGTAACAAGAGAATCAGATGGATGCATATTTCCTGTTTTTTCAGTTTTTTCAATTATTAACTTATTTTTATAATTAGTAAGATGACCAACGCTACCAAAAAGACTTTCTGCCACATCAACTAGGTTGAGATTAGAATATGGCTGAGGAGTAATATCAAATTGAACATCACTTACAATAAATTTCTTACAGTATTGATAATAGTTTGTTTCATTAGAAATTACCTCATTTTCTTTCTTTTTTCCATCTTGAAAAACTAAATATCCGCTAAAGGAAAAACCTCCCATAGCAATCTGTTTATATAAAAATTCATCATCGATTTCAAATTCGTTAATTCCAGAATTCACAGAAAATGATCCCAGTGATAAGATTTCTCTTTCAAATATGTCACTTTGAAACTCTTTTTCTAGCTTAATACTTGCTCCATCTTTTGAAATATTTTCAAGCTCTTTAGAAGCAAAAAGTCTTAATTCGACTGCTTTCTGTGGAATATCTTCCGGAGCATTAAAAGAAAACTTAATATTATGATCTTCCCACTTCATAGATATAGAAAATGCATCAGAAGAAATATTATAGCTTAAAACCTCATCTCGAAACCGCCTAATATCATCCTTGTCTTTTTCTTTAATTAACTGAACATGAAAGTGGTTTGAATGATCTCTTTGATCTAGAATATAATTTGAAATAATTTCTCCTCCATCTCCACAACTTGAAAAAATAACTTTCTCTGCAGGTGTAAGTACTGAAAAAAATAATGAACTATAATGTCCTGAATTTTCAAAACTACTTGCATCAGCCTGCAAACTTCCTGCTATGTTTGAATTAAGTAAAAATGAAGATACTAATATTTTTCCAATATTAAAATCTGACTGACTTATAACACCCGCAAGGTTTGCTCCATCATAGTATGAATTTAAAACACTAGAATTTACACCTTGCCCTATGTCAGAAAATGAAATTTCATTTAAATCATTAAACCTAGCATCAATCCCTGTTCCATTTAAATGATTAGTGTGTCCAGTTCCAGATCCTGAACCAGATGCACCGATATGGTTAATATCATCAATCCTAAGTGGAAATGTTCCATACCTCACCTTTTGAGAATTTTCGTCAAAAACAGGATACTTAGCAATAAGCCTTGTTAAGCTTGATATTTCATTCACATAATCAATATTTATCCAATCATCTCCACCATCACTAATCTCTCCTCCATTTCCCCCATCTCTAAGGCCATATCTCGCTCCACCAGCAACTGTATCCTGATAAAAAGCCCCTGTTGTTTTTCCAATATCAAGTATCAAATTTCCAGATGCACTTATTATATTATTGAAATAATGATCACTTCTTCTCTGTGAACGACCTCTCGTTAACCTTAAACAAGGATTCCCCAATAGCGCTCCCTTTAGGGAAGTTTTATCTATACAAGCAGTAAGATACCTATCACCTATATTTACATCTCCAGATTTGTAACTAAAATTACCTTCACTACTCAAAGGTAGGGATTTGCAATTTAAAAATGAAGTGTCGCAAATATTTATCAATATAGGAGATTCAAGATCAACATTATCAGATATAAATGGATTAATTAGATACTTAGATCTAAAGTTTTCATTTAAATAAAGAGGAAAAAGACCTGTAGGTAAATTAGTCACAGTTTTCCCATTCCCTCTACCTAATGCATCTTCCAGTGGCCCAATATTTATAAAAGAGAGACCCTCTCTAATATTTATAATGGAACCAGTTGCTCCACTACCTGACTGGGCAAAAGCTTCATTAAAAATTGATCTTCCAATATCTACAACTTGATTTGAACCCTCCTGAAAAATAAATACTTCAGACTCTAAAATTTCATTTGGTAATAATTGTGAAACTGGTGAGCTAGTATATAAGTTCTGGGCAACTATAGATTGATCTAAGTTTAATGAGAGATCAAAAATGTCGTACTTTACTTCTCCATTTATGTGAGTATTTTTAAAAAGAGCAAACCCCTCAACTCCTTTGATTAAGTCCATCGTTATGGAGTAATACCTTGTTTTATCATTTTCATTAAGAAGCTTAGTTTTAAAGTATGACACCCCATTTTGATCTTTAGATAGTTGAATATCCATTTTCCCAGGATCTGGTGCATTGAATACATCTCCTTTATTCGAAACCAAATCGTAACTTCCACGAACGAGACCATAACCGCTTAAACCTTCTTCCAATGAAAGATTTCTATTCACCTCTAAGTTATAATTTGAGTAATTAATACTTAAATTAGTTGCATTTTTTTGTAATACATTTATCCAACTCTGATTATTTGAGAATGTAAATGATAGAGCAAGGTTTTCAGAAGGTACATTTTCTAAAACTAGAGAGTTCGTATTATTAAAAACAAGCTCATAAGGTTGTTATGGCTTTTCTTAGATCTATTTCCCAACCAAACTTCATATACTGAGAATTGTCGGCTAAAAGAGTAGAGTAAAAAAGTCGTACCCATCTAGATGAAGGCTCTTTTTGTTTTAACTCTTTTGCTTTTTGTAACTTTTCATCAAAAGAAACACCTGAGCGACTAATCTCTTTTATATTTTCAAGCATTGAGAATTCATAATTATTCATATCTCTAACTTCTTTGACAAGTTTTTCAACAAGGCGATACGATCCCCTAGTAGGTGCTCTTTTTGATTTATACTTCCAATCTTATACTAAATATATGATCGATTTCAAGCACATTCCTTTTCATTCTGTTTGTCTCTTTTACAGTAACGATTAAGCCTAGTGTCTAAATAAAACTTTTACAATAAGTTAAACATTTACACTAAGACTATTATTAATTTGTATATCTCTTAAACGCTCTCTTGAGACGTAATAAACAAAACCATCAACAAAATAAACTTTAATTAAAGCAATTAT
>JAONMX010000059.1 GCA_028378565.1 Bacteriovoracaceae bacterium | reverse complement strand
AAAATGGAAAAGCTAAGTATGTTGTGGCCGAAAATTTAAGTGCTTCTAAAGAGGCCTATAGCTCAAGTCAGTCACACAACAATTCTTCTCGTTATAATAAATTTGCCCAGCTTTTAAATTGGAAGGCAAACCAACTAAGAGAAGCGAGAGTTTTTGGTCAAAGAGGACTAGAGGAAAAAGAACTTCTTTCTTTAAAAATTGAAAATATTCGAAATAAGGGATTTGAACTACTCTTTAACTCCTTAGAGACTATTCCTGCTCCACCCAAAAGTATTCGTATTCACCCTACAATGTTTAACATTTTCAAACAGAAGGCCTTAAACCTACAAGGCTATGATAGTTACCCTCGAAAAAAAGAGTTAAAGGAAGAAATAGGTACTATCACTTATAGGCTCACTAATGATCGTTATTATATGTTCACACTTTTTAAAAAGTATGGAGGTCGGGATGGTTACTTCTTTTCTGACGACAAAAAGAAAGTTGTTTTTGAATCAGGAAAAAAGCTAGTTGATATTTTCTTTTCCCATGTTCAAGAAGTGTGGAAATTAAAACCCCTTGAGACAAAGGTAAATCAGATCACAATCAAGTTTGGAAAGAGAGTGAATCAAGTGAACCTATCTCATCAAGGGACGTTCGTTGCTAAAAATATAAGTGATCAGGCCCAGGCACAAAATGGTAGTTTTTATAAACTGAGCGAATTACTCAACAAAAGGGCCACTTATTTAATCTTTGATTCAAAGCAAAGAATTCTAGGCCGTGATGCTTTCTCGATTACTGTTCAAGGAAAAATATTTCAGGTAGTATTAGCTAAGGGAGAGCTTATTCTTTGGAATGAGCAAGAAAAATTTGGTTATGTATGGAAAGTTCCAGCACATTATCCAATCCCTGTTAATTATGAAAGTTACTTCCTTTGATGGAGAGTTAAATGACTGAAGTTTTAAATTTATATTTTAACTGTGCTCTTCACCCTTTTGCTCAGCAAGAATACTTTCGTAAAAAAAGACAGGTTGGTGCCTATGAGAATCAACTTTCACTCGTGGATGATGAGAATGATATTAAAAGTCTTGCTCAAGTAAAAGATGAGGGGCTGACGACGATTGAAGTTCTTAGTTGTTCTTGGCTTATGTATTTCTTTAAGGCCTTTTATGATTTAATGGCATTGTTTCTAGGTTGGTCTGCTTATAATTTCTTTCAAGGGGAGAATTATGATCTCCATATCTTTCAACAGACTGGTCAAAAGCTTGCAATTTATTCCATTCTTTTAAAAGTTATCCTCTTTCCTATTCTTCTTTGGTTCTATTCAAAACTTTGGATCAATATTATTAAGATGAGTAGCTACGTTTTTAGCGATGAGAATGTCGCTGCAGCTGAAAAAGATATCAATATTATCGCTACTCAAATTGTTCACTCAAGCCTTTCAACTCACATCTTTTTAGTAATCCCTTTCTTTGGGGAGATGGTTCAGTTTCTTGGGTCTCTTGTTTATATTTATGCTGGGCTTAGAAGAAACTTAGGACTTAATAAATTACAAAGTTTCTTAGTGCTTCTTACTCCCGCTTTTCTTGTTTTCTTGGCCACTTCACTGATGATGGTGAGTATTGTGATGCTTATTCTCTCTTTTTAGGAGCTAAGCATCAAAGGCCGTAAGACTTTTTCATAAAACCTATCTTGTTAATATTATTGATGACACAATTAGTCTGCGATTCATACTAATTTACAACGGTATCAAATTTTGAAATTATCTATTTAGAGAAAAACACACACAACAAGATCTACAAATCTAAAGGAGTTAGAGGTGGTAGGACTTAACTTGGGACATCAAATGTCAGGAACTATCGAAGTGGTCTGCGGACCAATGTTTTCAGGTAAAACTGAAGAACTAATTAGACGAGTGCGTCGCGCACAAATTGCCCGTCAAAAAGTACAAATTTTTAAACCAGCTATTGATGATCGTTATCATGAGTCTGATGTTGTCAGCCACTCATCGTTAACTGTATCAGCAACCCCAGTTGCAAACTCTTCAGAGATCCTTACAAGGCTCTATGATTCCACAAGAGTTGTCGCTATTGATGAAGTTCAATTCTTTGATGAGAAAATCATTACAGTGATAAAGAAACTTGCTCGTCGTGGAATAAGAATTGTTTGTGCCGGTCTTGATCAAGATTTTACTGGTGCACCGTTTGGACCAATGGCAACACTCTTATGTATGGCCGATAGAGTGGATAAAATCCAAGCGATCTGTACTGTATGTGGAGCTCCTGCTTCTAAAACATATAGAAAAGATCCAGATAGCTCTGAACAAGTGGTTGTTGGAGAAACTGATTTATATGAAGCACGTTGTCGTTCTCATTGGGACTTCGCTGCTGAAGATGAAGATTTACTCGCCTTTTCATTTCCGTTAAACTCAACTACAAAAGTTGGGACGGAAATGGTAAATGACAACGCATAATCAGCAATTTTTAGAACATAGTTTGGGAGAGAATATTCATATTCTCTCTCATCCCTTTTCAGAAACAGTCCTCACTAAATTTTCCAGTGTGGGTACTTTTCAGCCAACTTTGAATCATCAAATACAGTTGCTCTATCAATTTCTTTTTACAGAAGCTTTTAACTTTTCTTTCAATGTAAAAGAAAATGAAAGTGATACTCGAATGAAAGAGTTAGTAGACGAGGCCGTGTTAAAAAACACCATCGTAGATGGTAAACAAAAAGCTGTCTTTGTTGATCTTGCTCGAGCAGGAACTTATCCTTCTCATATTGGCTATGAACTATGTCACTTTCTTTTAGAGCAACAAAATATAAGACAAGATCATTTCTATCTCAATCGAAAAGTGAATGAAAATGAAGAAGTCATCGGTGTTGATGTCAGTGGTTCTAAAATAGGCGGCGGCCAAGGTGATGCCGTTGTCTTCTTTCCTGATCCTATGGGAGCAACAGGTGGAAGTCTTAGTTACTGTGTTGATCACTATAAAAATAAAGTTGAAGGCAAGGCCAAGAGGTATGTGGCCCTTCATTTAATTATAACTCCTGAGTATGTGAGAAGAATGAAAAAGGATCATCCTGATGTTGAAATTTTTGCTCTTCGCTATGATAGAGGCTTAAGTAAGCCAGAAGTATTACAAACTCTTCCTGGTGAGAGATTGGCGGAAGAAAGTGGCTTAACAGAAAAACAATATATCGTCCCTGGTGCAGGTGGCGTTGGTGAAATACTAAATAACTCTTTTGTGTGAGGAAATGATGGCGATAGATGTATATCTAAGTGAAGAAAAAATTAAAGAAAGGGTCATTGAATTGGCCAATAAAATCAATAAAGACTATGCGGGAAAAGAAATTGTCGTGGTAGGTGTTCTTAATGGTGCCTTTATGTTTTGTGCTGATTTAATCAGACATATTAATGTGCCAGTGACTCTCGATTTTATTGCAGCTAGTAGTTACGGTGAAGAAACTGAAAGCTCTGGCCAAGTAAAAATTGAATGGGACTTGAAAAATGAAATCAAAGGAAAACATATTCTCTTAGTTGAAGACATTGTTGATACAGGTCTTACGATCAAGTCACTAAAAGCTCTACTAGGTTCAAGAGAGCCGGCAAGTATTAAACTTGCGTCTCTTCTTTTTAAGCCTGCTAGAAATATTCATCCTGTTGAGATTGATTATCTTGCTTTCGAAATTGATGACAAATTTGTTATTGGTTACGGACTAGATTATGCCGGACGATATAGAGAGCTTCCTTATATTGGAATTTATTCAGAGTAATTATGGGAAAAGTTGTTGAAACTCAAGGAAGTGTGCGAGTCGATCTCCTCGGTGGAACGATCGACTTGCGTCCTATTAATTTAATTCTTCCCAATGTGGTTACGTTAAACTTGGCCTCAGGGTTAAAAGCAAAAGTAAGACTAGAAGAAACGTCTCGTGATGGTATCGAAATCATTTCAAAAGACTATGAGAGTGAAAACTTCTTTCCTTCAAATGACTTTACCCAAGAGAAACTTTGTTCAGATCACTTTGGACCCCTTAGTTTTGTGGCCCAAATAATTGATCTCTTTGAGCTCCATAAAAATTTAAAGGTAACACTTGAGTCAGGTTCTCCTGCGGGTGCTGGTCTTGGAGGAAGTTCTTCCATGGGTGTTACTCTTTATAAAGCACTATGTGAATATACTGGAAAAAGTTTAGATCGAGAAAATGCCATTCATGTGGTGAATGATCTAGAGGGACGGATTTTAAATTGTGGACCAGCTGGATATCAGGATTATTACCCTGCTCTTTTTGGTGGAGTACTTGCATTGAAGGCCACTCCAGGTAAGGTTGAAATTGAACAACTTTTTACAAAAGAGTTAAAAGTCGCACTAGAACAAAGACTAACTCTTGTTTATAGCGGTCAGACCAGACTTAGCGGTATTAATAATTGGGAAGTTTATAAGCAATTCTTTGATGGAGTCGAAGAGACAAGACATGGGTTGAGTCGTATTGCTGAGCTTTCCGCTGATGCTTACCATAAAATTAAAAATAAGCAATTTTCTGATCTTGCTGACTTAATTAAGCAAGAAGGAGAGGTTAGAAGAAACTTATTTCCAAAGATTCTTTCACCTGAAATGGAAAAGCTGTATAATAGTATTGAGAATGATGTTCCGGGACTTGGTATTAAAGTCTGTGGAGCTGGTGGAGGAGGTTGCTTTCTTCTTGTGCATAACGAGAATGAAGGGGAAAAAGTTAAAGACCTCGTTACTCAATATGGAATGACCGTTTTGGATTTTCAGGTAGAGTCTTCACTATAAACCCGCTAGGGGATTTATGGCCCATGAAAATTCTATTCCACAAAATGTTGCAGGCCTAAGTCTTAAAGGTGGTCGGCGAGATCAATTCTTTTTTTCACTCTTAGAATATTATCCTGAAGATAAGAGATGGTTTCTTAAGTCTCTTTTACAAGTGAAGGACTCAGAAGAGGCCGGAGGTGATGAGGCCATTCGTGAATGGATTGAAGACTATGAATTAAGTGAGATCGTTCTAGATGTTCCCTTAACACTACCAACTTGTTCCCTTTGTCATATTGATTGTCCTGGAGAGAGACATTGTCCTCATCCTGAAGTTGTAGAGGTAAGAAGAAAAATAGATAGTGTGCTTGAAGAAGATGCTCGCATGAATTTAGAGAATCCAAAAAATTATGAATTTGCACGCAATGAAGATGATACCTTTGATTTTTTAAGAGATATTACTCACCGTCCATCGACGACACATATTATTTCAAGATCATTTAAAAGAAGATTGAAGAAAGGGTATCTGCCTTATTGGAATCGTGAAGTAGATTTTTGGGTTTGGTGTTACTACTACGATCAGCTTTTAGAATTATTTAACACGAGTTTTGATTCCTATGGAAACTCTTCTCTGATGGTTCAACATCGCTTTTCCTATCTAAGAAGACATTTCCCAGATAAGCTTGCTTTATTTGAATGCAATACCCAAATCATTTTAGTTGAATTACTAAGGTCCGGTGTTATTCGAAAGTCTGATATTCAAAGAATGAATGATCTGGTTGAAGGACCTGAAGCAAAACTAGATATTATTAAGAAAGTTGAAGAAAAATTAAATGTTTTTATCTATGACCATGACTTAGAGCTATTAGTAAAAAACCCTAGGGCCTTTGAATCATTTCTTCTAGCTTTGGCAGGAAAGAATATTATCATGGGTAAGAATAAAGATCTTCCTGAGTGGACCAAGCCAAACGAAGTTTCTTTTATTTCACCAACTTTTGATTAATACCTTTAATAAAAAGTACGTAGCCAACAATTCCAATAAAGAAACCGACACTCCAAAGCGGACTGATACTAAAACTAGAAAGTCCTAGCAGGGCAAAGCCTGGAATCGCACAATAAGAATAGAGTTTAAGATAGTGAGTCGCAAATTTGCTTTCTCTTGAATAAAGAAAGTAGATGATAATATGGAGAATGGCGACAAAGACCAACATCAATATGAGAGAGTTGATCATTAACATAAAAAGCTGTTCTACATACTCAGGAGCAAGCGCCTGCTTCACTTGAGGGTCCGCTTTTTTCATTTGGTCTATAATTAAGTTAAAAATGTCGCGGTTGCTAAATCTGACATATAAGTAGCCTAGAAGGACTGCATCGCTAAAAGCACCTAATATGATGGAGAGCGAAAGAAATTGTTTTTTATCTAATTCATCGAGAAACTTTTTCATATCCACCATTTTGTTTTATGATTATAAAAAAAGTATGGATGATTCATTATGATGTTGCAAGTTACAATTCTTATTCTCTCGATAGTTGCCCTTTATTTTGGAGCCGAGCTGGCTTTAGAAGCTGCTGAGAAAATTGGTCTCTATTTTGGACTATCTCCACTAGTAATTGGTCTTCTCTTAATTGGTTTTGGAACTTCACTTCCAGAGTTCTTTGTTTCACAACTTTCTGCTTATCGTGGTCAAACAGATATTGCTATGGGGAATATTCTTGGCAGTAATATTGCCAACCTATTTCTAATCTTAGGTATAAGTGGTCTCTTGGCCCCAATTCATATTATTAGACGAGAAATTACTAAACAGCTGATTTATCATATAATTTTGACGACATGTCTTGGAGCTTCTTTATTCTTTTTAGGGGTTGGGATAGCTTCAACGGTTTTATTCGCAGCTTTTTTTGCCTTCTATCTTTGGGTCACTTTTAGTGAAATGAAGAAGCAAAGAAGTGTGAGAGTCGTCAGTGATGAGGATGATCATGAAGTGGATGAGTTAACCTTTATCGTCTTTGTTAAGTTAGTCATTGGTTTTGTACTTCTTTTTCTTGGAGGAGAGTATTTGGTCAGCTCTGGTACTGTTATAGCAAAAGAGATGGGTGTTAGTGCCTATGTCATCTCAGCGATCTTTGTGGCCTTTGGAACAAGTTTTCCAGAGCTTGTTACCGCTTTAATTGCTAGTTGGAAGAAGAAGAATACAGACTTAATCATTGGAAATATAATTGGAAGTAATATTTTTAATGTGGCCTTTGTCTTAGGAAGTATTGGTTTCTACGATGTTGGAACAAATGGAGATTACCGGGTTGAGTTCTATGCCATTTGTGGAGCAGCGTACTTTTTATTATTTTTAAATTTAATAAAGAAGAACTTCACAATCATTCCCGGAATCATTTTTCTATCAACTTATATTGGAATGGTGATTTACTGGATCTAGTCGTATTGGCCGCGTCTTAGTTTCTTCTCGACATCTTTTTTAGCCTTGTCTTGTCGCTTATCATACTGCTTTCGACCTTTACCTAGAGCGATTTCAATCTTAACTCTGTTGTTAGTAAAGTAAATGATCGTTGGAACAAGAGTGAGACTTTCGGCCTTCATGCGGTGATAAATTTCTTCAATTTCTTTTGCATTAAGAAGAAGTTTTCTCTTTCTACCTTCTTCATGATTGTGAATATTGCCAAATTCGTAATGACCAATATTCATATTATAAATCCAAGCTTCTTGATTACCATCGATAGTAATAAAACTTTCAGCGATTGTTACTTTACCGGCACGGATAGACTTTACTTCCGTTCCTTGAAGAACAAGACCTGCTTCA
>JAONMX010000058.1 GCA_028378565.1 Bacteriovoracaceae bacterium | reverse complement strand
TGAAATCAAGAAAATACTTAAAAAGAATAGAGGCCAGGCACGTTATCGTCCCGTGATTATCAAAAAAAATATTTCGCTAAAAGAAGTGGCCGTTATTGAAACAGAAAATAATAAAATGCCCGGTGTTCAGGTACAAACCTTTATTTCAAGAGAGTATCGAGATAAAGAAGTTGGAGCTCACTTACTAGGTTATATTTCTGAGATTAGCCAGAATCAGCTCCCTCGCTATAAAAAAAGAGATAATTACGACTACAAACTTGGTGACTGGATTGGCCAATCAGGAATTGAAGAAAAATTTGATCTGTTCCTAAGAGGTGAGGATGGTTTTGAATTTGTAGAAGTTGATGCCAGAGGAAGAAGACGAAGAGGTATTAAATCGAATAGTCTTTTTAAAGGAATAGAAAATAAAAGCTCTACTCCTGGAAATAATATTAGGCTAACAGTTGACCGAGATCTACAAATTGAAGGCTATAAATCTTTAGAGGGAAAAGTTGGTGCTGTTGTTGCCGTTGATGTTAACTCTGGTGAAATATTAACAATGGTAAGTCGACCTGCTTTTGATCCAACTCAATTTTCTAAGGGACTAACCGCAGAGTATTGGAATGAGCTTAGAAATAATGAGCTCAATCCGTTACGAGATAGAGTTATACAAGAACATTATTCTCCAGGGTCTACGTTTAAAACTTTCACTGCAATCGCAGCTCTAGATGAAAAGATTATTACGGCCGATGAAGAAATTATGTGTCGAGGAACTTTCAGATTAGGGCGAAGAGTTTTTCATGACTGGAAAAAATCGGGACATGGTATGACTGATGTTTATAAGTCTCTTAAGAGGTCTGTTGATGTTTATTATTATAATATTGCGACTAAATTAGATATTGATGTACTTGCTAGATACGCAAGAATGTTTGGTTTTGGTACCAAAACCGGAGTTACTCTTTCAAGAGAGACAAGAGGTTTGATTCCAACAAAAGAATGGAAACGTAAAGCAAGAGGTGAAGAGTGGCAACTTGGTGAAACTCTTAGTTGTGTTATCGGACAGAGTTATATCTTATCCACACCACTTCAGTTAGCTCTTTCTTATGCTACGATTGCAAATAATGGAACACTTTATAAGCCACTTCTTGTTAAAGAAATATTTTCAAATAATGGAGAAATTGTAAAAACGTTCAAGCCTGAGAAAGTCTCTGAAGTTGAAGTCACTCAACCAACATTGGATGCTGTTAAAAAAGGATTGTATCAAGTTGTAAATGAAAAAGGTGGAACAGCTTGGTGGTATCGAGGTAGAGGGATACAAATGGCAGGGAAGTCTGGAACTTCACAAGTAAGAAGTATGTCTAAGAAAGAGCTTTTTGCAAAGTGTGTGGATATGCCATACAAAGATAGGCATCATGGCATTTTTGTGGCCTATGCTCCTTTTGATGATCCAAAAATTGCGGTAGCAGCTGTTGTTGAACATGGCTGTTCAGGTTCAGGGTCTGCTGCACCAATCGTAAGAAATGTAATCACAACTTTTATGAAGAAATATCATAAAGACATATATGATAAAAATTATGAAAAAGAAAAAATTGCTTACTTAAAAGAGCTACGTAGAATAGAAAAAGCAAAGAAGAAGCTTGAAAAAGAAAAAGAAGAAGAAAATGCAACTGTAGAAAGGCTAGAAAGTGAATAGAAGCGCACTCTTAGAGTTATTAAAAAGATATGATTTTACTTTTATAGGAGTCTCTACTGCCATTTTTATTATGGGAGTTGTTAATCTCTATAGTGCGACTCATGCATCAGTTCACTTATCTGAGCTCTATAAAACACAACTTCTTTGGTATGTGCTCAGTACTATTATTGCAATGATTGTCAGTTTTATTCAGCCCAAAAACTTTTTTAGCTATAGTTATTTATTCTATTTCTTAATAGTCGTGCTCCTGGTTCTTGTCTTAGTTTTGGGGCATGAGGGAATGGGAGCAAGGAGATGGTTGCTCTTGGGACCTGTTCGTATTCAACCCTCAGAGATTGCTAAAATCGGAACAATTTTAGTTCTTGCGAGGTGGTTTGCGAAAGTTAATCCTGATCGTGAAATGGGATTAAGGGATCTTATTATTCCGGCCATTTTAACAGGGATACCAACGATACTAATAATCCTTGAGCCTGATCTTGGAACAGGTCTTTTAATTCTCTTAATTTTTCTAGTAATGTGTTTTTATCGAAAATTAAAATGGAAAACTATTGGTATTCTTGCACTTATCGCTCTCTTGAGTGGTGGGATAATGTATAAGTTTGGATTAAAGGAATATCAAAGAAAGAGAATCTCTACTTTTTTAAATCCAGGGCAAGATGCAAGAGGCTCGGGCTATAATGCTATTCAGTCAAAAATTGCTATTGGGTCTGGACAGTTTTCTGGCAAAGGTTTTAAGCAATCTTCTCAAGCTTCACTGAATTATTTACCAGAAAACCATACCGACTTTGTATTCTCCATATTTAATGAAGAGCATGGCTTCTTTGGTTCAATGTTTCTTATTTCTCTCTATATTATTTTACTTTTCCGCTACCTCTGGCTGGCCACAAGTGTTCCTCGAATTTTTGATAGCATTGTTATGATAGGAGTTCTTTCATTAGTCTTCTGGCATACGTTTATTAATATGAGTATGGTTATGGGTCTCATGCCTATAGTTGGTTTGCCCTTACCGTTTATGTCCTATGGTGGCTCCTCCCTTTTAACTTTTGGTATTTGCAATGGCATAGCCACCAGTATTAGTAACTCTCGAAACCTATTTTAGTACGGCCGGTTTAGGCATCAAATGTGCAGTATATAAGTCAGAAACCACTAAATAGGGGAATTTTGATGATTAAAATGCATAAACTTTTGACGGCCGTCTTAAAGCTCGTATCTATTTCGTTATTTATAACGGTATTTACTTTAAGCGTTGTTAAGAACGTAAATGCCATGGATATTTACTCATCAAACACTAAAAACCTTGTTCGATCTCAGCTTTGGTATATGGGAATAAATAGTCTACAAGATGCTGAAATTACTGAAGAATTAGTAAAAGAAGAAGAGTCCGCAAATCTGATGCCTGAAGAGCTAGAGCGTGCTCTCGTGATGTTTGAGCTAAAAGAAAAGGGTCACAGCCTATAAAAATCTAACTTTTTGTGTCAGCTTGTGCGAAGGGCATGATCTTGCTATATAGTCTTATAACAATACTAATTAATTCAGGGTATCAATGAAGAAGATCTCTCAAATTGGAAGTTTGCTTAAAAGAATATATCGCTTATATAGTGGTGAGCTTTTAGATATTCTTCAGCAAAAAGGCTTCACAGACTTAAGACCAAGTTTTCTTGAAGTACTTCTTTATATTTGTGAAAATGAAGGTCCTAGTATTAAAGAGATTGGTTTTGCATGTGGTCTTAAAAAGCAAACAATGACTTCTCATTTAAATGAACTAGAGGCTCGTGGTTATATCATTAGAAAACTAAGTGATCGTGACAGGAGAGAGCAAAAGATCTTTCTTACAGATTATGGTCAGAAGTTTAAGCTCTATTTAATGGAAGCAACTTCAGAAATAGAAAATGAGTACTCAAAAATTATTGGAGAAGTTGAACTTGATAGAGTTGAACATCTCCTTAAGAACTTTCATACTAAAATAAATTCTGTTCAAAATAATGAATTACCTATGCTTTAGGAACATCAGGTAGGCCAGGTGCCTGCTTGTTAAATCCTTTCCAGAATGCATAACCGCCAGAAACATTATTCACATTAAAATAACCTTTTTTAACGAGAAGTTCACAGGCCTGAATAGATCTTAAACCTTTTTCGGAAATGATTAAGATAGGTGTTGTTTTTGAAGTGATTTCAACGAAGCGTGAGTTTAGTTCTTCTAATGGAATCTTTATACTTCCTGTAATTTTTTGTTGAGAAGTAAACCCTTTCGCCGTGACATCTAAAAGAAAAAAGTCAGCATCTGGATTTTGATATATCTCATAAGACCTTTGTGGAGTAAGATCATTATAAGGCTTTCCCATAAGAATCATTTGGTCATCAATATCATAACCATTCTTAATTCTAATAAGATGATTTCGTTGTAAGGTAAGCGAATAATCAATCTTCTCATCTATGCGTGAGATATTAGACTCAATATTACTTAGTCTTTGATTGATCAGTTCCAACATCTGGAAGAATTTCATATCCATATCTTATATCCTTTCTCGAAACACTATAATACTAGTTTACTAAACTAAAACGTTGGATAAAAGGTGCCAAAAAATACCCTATTCGTAATAACGATTGTAAGGAAACAGGAAGTAAAGAATAGGGATCCTTCATAGACGCCGTAGCCAAGGTCTATTTGATCGACTTCATCAGAGTGATCTTGAGCATTCTTATCATCTTTTTCATCATAGATTCTAAATATAAGTTTTAAACCTTTTGTAAAAATGGGAAGAACAATCAAACTTAGTAGTATTTTTAAAACAACTTGTATTCCATACCATTTGATATTGATTAGCTTATGATCGAGGGCACTTGTTATTATCAAAACCCAGCCCCAGAAAAAACCAAGATAACTAAAACTAAGAGGAATACTTTTTTGAATAAGCTGTCTATTAAAACTCATCTTTGACATGAGAGGAAAGGTCTTACTGGCAAAACCAATTAGGACCATAGAGAATAGCCAGAGAAATATAAGCATAACGATTGAAGTTCCGCTTGTTTGTAAAACGGTTTTAAGAATAAAAGCAATTCCAATAGACTGAGCTAAAGTGACAACGCTATAAGCATTATTCTTTCTTTTAAGAACCTCATCTTTGTATTCGAAATTAAAAAGAACAATACTATCAATAATATAAAGAGAAATAAGGTAGAGGAAGAATCCAAAAATGGCCTTTGCAAAGAAATCTAGAATCGCTAGACCTATGCCTGTGGAAAGATTAAAACTAAATTCTGAAAAGATAATCCCAATTCCGATTATTCGAGAGAAAAAATGAAGAGTATCGGAACTATTCTTAGTGGGATAGAACCTTTTTAAAAAATGTTGTCTTGTGCTTGGATAAAAGATTCCATGTGCATACTTGTAAAAAATTAAACTTGCACAAATAAGAACTGTGAAAAGTATCTGTAAAATAAGTTTGTCGAATAATTCATTCATAAATTGCTCAGTTCTTCCACGGTGGAAGTTTAAAAAAAGTTTTTAAATGCTCAGTAAATGATTCTGATGGAGGAGTAAATTCTTTCGATTCAATACTATCTAGTAACAACTTGCTCACTGGTCCCTTCGTTCCAAACTCTGAATTGGTGCCATAAAATGGTTGCTGGTTCTCAAGATAAGTTTTAGAACGAAAATAAAAATCATAAGTAGGTCTAAACTTTCCCCAATGAAAGACTTCAGGAAACTTGCGATAAGCTCTGTAGAATCTCCATTGCTTTGCTCCACTCTCAATATATTCCCATCCTCCATAACTTGGGTTTCCTACAAAAAGAAGACCAGGGGGCATGGGAGTCAGGGACTCCTTTCTTTTTCTTTCGTCTCTTCTGAAAATAGAAAGACCTAAGTTTTCATTATGTTGATCCCATAACTTTTTACCAACACGAATGGTTACACTCTCAGGTGGCTTAAAGAGATGGAAAACTTTCAGATGAAAGTAGTACGTTTTTATTAAGAATCCAGCTTTGAATCTATCTACTAAAATGACTTCTATTGGTGAACCTTTAAAGTAACTAGAAAAGACTCGCTCATTTACAATATGATCTGTTTTTTTTGATGAAGGTGAGAAGCTCTTACTTAAGCCAAGGAATATAAGGATCAATAGAGTATATAAGGAAATTTTATTCATTTCCTTAATTATCACAAATCAGTCGCAATCACTCAACATTTAACTAGCTTCTGATCCTTTTTAGAAGTTCATTTTTCGTACTATCTGTAAGTTCTTCCATATTAACGTGTAGACGGTTAATCTCATGGGATTTACTGAACTTTTGGAAGAGATCAGTACTTTCATTGATATTTAAGGTTTTGGAGAGGGTACTATCAAAAGTCTCTCGAACCACCTTCATTGAGTACTTCGATTCTGGTATTTCTTGATCTGAATAGTACTTAGAAAGTCGCCCTCTGGAACTACATCTAATAAATTCAATATTATTTTCAGATAACCATTTTTGAACATCGTTTAATTGGGCGAGCTGCTGATCATTAAAACTTTCATAAATTTTTTCAGGAATTTTATTTCTGATAATAGACTGAGCATACTTATTCTTAGAGTTTCTTAAAACTTTCATTAAAAAATGATCGTCGTGCTCAACATAGGATTCGATATCTGCAGGAATCAAATATTCTGTTGGGGCCGTTTCAAAATATTTGTAAAGAAGTTGCTCTAAGCAAACTGCTCTATAATGAAAATAAACCATTACAAACATATGATATCTGCTCAGTAAAAAATCATCAAAAGTAACAACGCTTCTTTCTGTAATTCCTAAATAGGCCTTATCATCCTCGATACAAATTTTAAGATTATCAAGCAACCAATCTAAATCATATCCACCATAACTAACACCACAGAAGTAGCTATCCCTAAGAAGATAATCCATTCTGTCGCAATCTAGCTCACTTGAAACAAGTTGATGAAGTATAGGAAAGTAACTGATTCCCTCAATGGTAAAGTAGTCATGATGATCGGTATGCCCTCTAATTAGGTCCGCAATATACTTTCTTTGGACGCCAAAAGATTCTTCAACTAACTTAAAACTTTTAGCAAAACTACTGTCTGCAATTGACTTAATTGTATAGTCTTCATGAGTGGCCCTTCTGTCTTTCCCAATATCTTTCTTGCTTAAGAACTCTTGAGGAATCTTAAGGTCTTTGAGATTAGGCATCACAATTTCAGTGGTATGACTTAGAGGAGCATGTCCAATATCGTGAAGGAGACAAGCAAGCTTAAATGTTTCTTTTAATCTCATTAGGTCAGCAGAAGAAGTGAAGCGCTTAAAGATTTTATCAAATGCACGTTCACCAACATTCATGACTCCAATGGAGTGAATGAATCTATTATGAGTTGCACCTGGAAATACAAATTCAGAGAAACCCAATTGTTTTATATTCCTTAATCGTTGAAAAAAATCATCTCTAATAATCGGAACTTCTTCATCTAAAATATGAATTGAACCGTGAACTGGATCTCGTATTTCCAAGTAATCTCCCTCTTTAGGTGTTGATCAAAACTAGGAATTTTTCTCTAATTTGTCTACGTTTTCCTCTAGCCAGAGGATGATATCACTTGATTCGTGCATTGGCTTGTTGTCAATATACAAGCAGGGGACCGTTCGCCTTCCTGTGTCATCGACTAATCTCTTTAGGAATGTCTGATCTGCGAATATGTCGCAATAGGTAACTTTAATCTTTAGTTCTTCGATTTTACGAAGAACTATTTGGCAAAATGGACAAGCATCATAATAAAAAAGTTCAAGTGTAGTATTACTCATTAATTATAACTCATCTTTTTTGTCTTTATTCTTATCCTTATCAAGGCCTCGAGCGTATAACTCATCTTCATCAAGGACCTCTGGCTCTTCCTCTTCGTCAGGTTTGTCAAAGGCATCATTGTAGCCCCAGCCAAATCCATATTCCCCAGCCGTTTCATCTTCATTATCATCATCAGTTACTTCTTCAGATAATTTTGTTGTTTGTGGTGGTTCTTTTTCTGCTTTCAGAATTTCTTCTTCCGCAACTACATTTTCGCCTTCAC
>JAONMX010000057.1 GCA_028378565.1 Bacteriovoracaceae bacterium | reverse complement strand
AGTAATGGGACAATATCAAGAATAAAGAAAACGTCGGAGGTTTCTCAAATGAAAAAATCATTAGTCGCTATAGCAGCAAGTTTACTCAGCGTAGGAGCAATGGCCCTTACAATTCAGTTTAAAGTAGATATGGATTCAGATACTCTTTATAGAGAAGTAGCTAAGAATACATTTCAAAAGTCATATTCACTAGTAAGTGGTGAAGCAAGAGTCATCGTTATTCAGGATGGGAATGTTCTTGCCAACCAAGCTCAAGATATTAATGAAAGAGATGAAGCTTCAGGCATAAATATAATTAAGGTCTTAGATAAGAGCACAGTACAAATCGTTGATCAGGAAGTTGGTGATGACGGTCATCAAACAGATATCAATGCTGTGGTACAAGCAAAAATTAAGAAGTCATTCACCGGAAGACTCAAGACTGTCTCAGTTTCAAAAGCGGAGTATCTGGCCCTTTATAAGAAAGAATTAGAAAGAGCAGGTTTAAATCAGTTGAGAAGCTTAAATATCGACACAGATGAGCTAAAGCTATCAACATCTATCGATATCAGTGGTCTTGATTGCAAGGCCAAAGACTCTAATTTGAACTGTGCTCAAAACATAGAAATGACAATTACAGCTTCAGATGATGAGTAATTTCAAATCAAATATAAAAATATAAATTTCGTTAATAAAGCCCCTGAATTAGGGGCTTTATTTGTGCTAAATGATGTTTATTTTATGTACAAAAATTGACTGTCTAATTAATTTACACCCCCCCAAAAAACAGACAAAAATCTGATCAAAAACAAGGCTAAGTTACTAATATCTAAAAAGAATCATTGGCCCGTCCCTTGCTTATAGATAAGTAGATATTTCTGAACTTAAAATTAATAGTATTTGGAGTTAAACAACATGATAAAGAAAGCGCACGTTCAAAAGCTTACAATAATCGCTTTTACCTCGGTCTTGCTTCTGGGCTCAGCAGATGTGCTGGCAAAGAATGTAAAGAGTAAGAGCATTCCACCAAAGCTTCTCCAAAAGGTTTCAAAACCAACTAAGAAAATTAAGAAAGCTAAAGGCAATATCTCACCTTTTAGTACTGGGATTTTAAAGTCACGTTTCGCAAGCTGGGGAGTTGACCCAGACAATAAGAAGTCTTCAATTAATATTCTACCTTTATGGAAGAAATTCAAATCAAAGAAACAAATCGTTGTAGCCGTTGTTGATACAGGTATTGATCCACAACACCCTTTCCTTAATACAAACCTATATGTAAAAGAAGGCAAAAAAAGCAAAAGTAATTATGGAATTGATTTTTCGGCTAAAAGATCAAATAAGTTTAAGCCAATGGATCAGCATGGACATGGAACTCACGTTTCAGGAATTATTAAAAGTGTATATCCAGATGCTAAAATTCTAACTTTAAAGTATTACAACCCACAAGCATCAGGGCAAAAGAATCTAAACTCTACAATAGAGGCCTTAAGATATGCTGTTGAACAAAATGTAGATGTTATTAACTACAGTGGTGGTGGACCAGAGCCAGCACTAGAAGAGCTAAGAATCCTTAAGAAAGCTGAAAAGAAAGGTATTCTTGTTATAGCGGCTGCAGGTAACGAAGAATCAAATATTGATATCAAGTCAAACGCTTACTATCCAGCAAGCTATGGGCTAAAGAATATTATTAGTGTTACAGCACATGATCAAAACCTAAGGCTTCTTTCTAGTTCAAATTATGGAAAGAGAACTGTTGATATCTCTGCACCTGGACATAGAATCCGATCAGCACTACCAAATTCAAGATCTGGGTACTTAACAGGTACAAGTCAGGCAACAGCTTTTGTTACAGGTGTTGCTGCTTTAATAAAAAGTCATTTTCCAGAACTCGATACAAAAGAAATAAAAGAGATCATTAAAGAATCTGCTAAAAAAGAGGTCCCTCTTTTAACGAAATGTTCATCAGGAGGAAGACTTGATGCAGGCAAAGCATTTGAATTAGCTGATAAATATGTAAAAGCAAAAACACTCAATCGATCACTTGCTAATAAAAATAAGAAAGGGAAAGTTATTTATAGATTACAAAATAACTAATCACTGAGCCGAAGCTAAAAACTTTGAAAACATATAAGCTGCGAGACTCATACTGACACCCATTAGTATGGCCTGAAGTAAAAAGCTAACTTTAAGCATATTATTTATCTTATAATTTAAGAGCAGTGCCACAGGGGATTGCTCCTCGACTTTTTCATCAACTGATTCATTTAATTTTTTAAAAAGTCTTTGTGAAAGAGGATGCTTTGTATGTCTTTCAAAAAGGACATACAACTCTTCCTCATGAACGCCGAGCTTTAGGAGATATGGGATAATTTGTTCTAGCTCGAATAAGAACATCTTCCTTCTCTCTTTATCGTTATCAACTCTTTCAAAAATGTATTCACTTAAATCATAAAACCTTTTTTTCATCGCTCTCTTATGCTTTCTAAAAAGCTTATGATTTTGTCCTAATACTCCATTTGAAAACCTATATAAAAGAGGTCCCCTTGCTTTAAAAAGCTCTACTTGAGAATAGAAAGACTTATTATCAAAGGGAGATCCAAGGAGATCAAAATTTAATTGATAAGAGCATGACTCACAATGATCATCTTCAATGAAAACGGAATGACATTTTGGGCATCGAGCTTGAATCTCTAAAGGATTAAAAGGGGTATGATTATGGGATGATTTTATAGCTACATCTTTCATATAAATAAATTTACGCAAAGTATTGTTTATTGGCAAATCTAATCCTCGCCAGTAAGATTATGTAATGAACCAAAAACTTAAGTACCCATCTATCTATCTCTATCTGCTACCTTTGATCGGAGGTATGCTCTACGCTTTAGGTTTTCCAACAAAGTCTGGTTTTTACTTTTTCTTATTTCCTATTTTAGGCATGATTCTCTTCCTCAATGCGATACCACTATCCTATGGTGGAGTTCAAGATCATAAGAGTTTTCAACAATCAAATTGGAAAAGAGAAGGTCTAAGCGTCTTATCATTTTCCTTAGGTTACTACATTGTTGGCTACTACTGGATACCTTATACTTTAAAAGAGTTTGGCTTTATCCCTTTCCCTTTCAATATTTTACTTGGCCTACTCTTTAGTCTTGTCATCCTACCTCAGCACTTAGCTTTTGCACTTTTTTATAGGCTTCTCAGAAAACTTAATTTTAAAAGAAGTCAGTGGCATGGTGGTGTTACTTCTCGAAACATTGCACTGGCACTAATGTTAACAATATTGGAATATTTTATCCCACAACAATTTCCTGCACACCTAGGCCATCCTTGGTTACAGCTTAAGCAATATATAGGGCTTGCTCCTATTTTCGGGGCACCAATATTCTCTTTTATCAGTTATTGGTTTGCTCTTTCATTTATATCTAAATTAAAGGCCAATAAATTTGATTATATTGGAATCTCCACATTTATAATCTTTCTTGTTATCAATATCTCTTTTCCGATCAAAAGCTTAAACTCAGACGAAAGCTTTAGGGTCAAAATTGTTCAAGCGAATGTTGGTAACTTTGTAAAAATACAAAGTGAGAATGGTGTTGCGGGGGCCATGAGGGATGTGCTTTTAAGATATGAAGAGTTGTCACTGGAAGACAAAGATGGAGTCGATTTAATCATTTGGCCTGAAACCGCATTTCCACAGTTGCTAAACTCAACTCTTTTAAAAGCTAATAAAGCTTACATACCAACGAGCTTTAGACAGACATTATCTAAGACAGGATCGGATTTAATTTCTGGAGGTTACAACTCCAGTTCAAACCGTAATAAATCTTTTTTCGAAACAGAATATAATACTGCCTTTTTCTTTAAAGCTGATGGTCACTTAGAAGACCATTATCACAAAAGAATTCTTATTCCATTTGGAGAAAGACTTCCCTTCGGTCCCTTAAATAAATTTCTTGCAAAATATGTAGATAATATTTCCTACTTTGCTAAAGGGCAGGACTATTCACTTTTTAAGCTTTCAAAAAATACGACTGCTTCGTTGGCCATATGCTATGAAGTTCTCTTTAGTTCTTATATTAAAGACTATTTAAATCACCTCAAAAGAAAACCTAACTTCTTAATTAATTTAACAAACGATTCTTGGTATGGAGATACTAGTGAGCCTCATCAGCATCAGTTTTTAACTCATTGGCGAGCATTAGAGTTTCAAATACCAATTATCAGAAGTACCAATACTGGAATAAGTAGTGTGCTCTACCCTGATGGATCTGAAAGCCAACGCCTAGATGTAGGCAAAAAAGGTCAAATAAACGTTGATATTCCTATCGTTAAGAGGAATGGAACAATTTTTGAAACGTTTGGAATATGGTTAACAGTACTTACCGCTATAATTTTATGGATTCTGTGTTTAATTTATGAAAAACGCTCATTTTCCAATAAATGACTTTAACCAACCCCCTATCTTGAGTTAAAATTAAATTAATGAAAAACAAACTTAAACTATTCATATTCTCAATTCTCCTATTGAGCTCTAGTTGCTCTTCATATAAGCAATTTCAAAATATGAGCGAAGAATTTGAAATACCAAGCCAGGTATTCAAGTATGACTACAATCAAAGTTGGTTAGCTGTTTTGAATGTTATGAAGAAGTACGATCTCGAACTTCAGAATCAAGAGTCAGGCGTTATTAAAACGAGATGGATTGATAACACTATGGAATTAAATTTTGCAGATAGCTTTGGTAGTAGCGATGCTGTAAAGGCCGCAAAGTTTAAAATTGTTCTTAATGTTGTGAAAGGTTTCAGAGGAAGAAGAGAAGTAACAAAAGTAACAGTCTTTCGAAGACAAATGGTTGAGCAGGACTTCCTTCAAGGCTGGAAAGTTATTCCATCTGATGGAATATTAGAAAAAACAATTCTCTATAGGGTTGAAAGAAATTTGGCCATTGCCGCTCAGTTAAAGAAAATTGAAGATCAAAGGGCCAAAGAGCTTGAATCTAGTTTCTAAAAAGTTTTATAAGTAATTCCAACTTTTTTCCAAAACCTTTTCTTACTACTTAATCCTGTATTAGGACTTTTCTTACCTGTTATTTTTTGAAGACTATAGTCCATTTCATCAAAGATATCTTGATAGCGATCTTTTTGAACCATTGTAAGTAAAGGTTGTAGAGCCTTTTCAAACTTTAAATCCCCTACTACCTTAACAGCATCTTTAATTAGATTTGTTCTCTTCTTAGCTTTAAGTTCTTTCTTATCTTTAGCTTGATAGTAATTCTTTTTGTCATAGAGCATACTCCACACATTGGCAGCATACTTTTTAAGATTTAGTTTTCGAATATTTTCCAAAGCTTGCTTTCGAACAAGAAAGCTATTGTCTTTTAATGACTTTGCGTAATAAAGACCATACCGATTTTCTTTAAGCGCAAGTAGCGTCTTAAGACTGGCCATTCTAAGAACCCAAGAAGGATGATCAATAAACTTCGCTAAAAAGGGACTGCTTTTTTTTCCTACGATACGCCCTAAAAGAAAAGTTGCGATCCATCTATTTTTATCAGGATACTTACTACTTTTCATAACTTCGATTAATGACGGAACGGATTTACCTGAATAGCTAAAAACATCTTTCTTTAGGCTAACCAATGATTTCTTATCTAAATTTTTTGAGAATTGAGATAATAAAACTTTTTTAATTCTTCCTTCAGATTCTATTGATTTTAAACTCGTTGAATGACTTGATTTCTTTTGTTCTATTTTTGCAAAAGTAGTTGAAATTGAAAGTGCTATGATTAAAGAAGCACTCATTAAATTTATCTTCATCCTTACTCCTACTTTTTATCAAAGCATTTTTTCAAATTCAGAAAGTAATTCTTCTGCTGATTTTTGCTCGCCTTCGTTTGAAGGTACTTCTGGTGTATCTTCTGCTTCAGACGTTGCTTCTTCCTCAGCCACTGGCTCTGCAGCAGGTGCCTCAGCAACTTCCTCTGGTTCTGCCTCAGGAGCAGGAGGCATCTCTTCTGCAAGAATAGGCTCTGGATCTTCTGACTTTGGTGCTTCAGCAGTAGGAGTTGCTCCGCCCGCTTGAAGTTGCTCGATTGTTTTCCTAAGTTGTTCATTTTCTTGTTGGAACTTTTTGATATTAGCAAGATCTTCTTCGATGACTTCATACTCTTGAAGTCTCTCTTTTAATTCATCTCTTTCTTTTGTTATTGCAGCGACATCTCCGTCATCTCCACCACCGTTACTATCTCTAGCAGCAGCAAGCATTCTTTCCAACTCTTCAATTGTTTTATCTTTCTCTAATACAGTAGCTTTTAATCTTGCGATCTCTGCATTTTTTTGACTTAGCTCTTCGGAACTAGCGCCGCCCATTGAAACATTACCTTTCGGTAACTCGGAAGCAGGCATGACAGATGGAGTACCTTCTCCTAGATCTAAACCCCCACCTCTAAAAAGTGATGACTTAAGTGCATTACTGTTCGTAATGATTGAATCAAGATAATTCTTAACAACACTTGCTGGGATCTGATGACTTAGTTGATGGAACTTCTTACGGTTGTACCACCAATAAGCAACCAAAAGAGTAATAAAAAAAACTGTTACGCCAAATAATAGGCTTAACAATTCATCTGTCGAATGATGTAAAAGATTTTTAAATAAATCCACTCTTTCCGTCCTTGGAATAAGCTCTAATTATATAAAATTATAAGGATTTACGCCTACTGTTGTCAATTGGTTTAACTATTTTCCGACTAGCTTAAAAAAATAATCTCTATGACTTAAGTATAGTAATTAACTCAGGATAAGTTTTCTTTGTTCCAACACAGATTGTTTCCTCAAAAGGACAGAATTTTTTATTTTGATAAGTTCCAACCCTAAGACCAGATTCTTTTGCAATTAAACCTGCAGCGGCCATATCCCAAGGAGCTAACCCCCGCTCCCAGAAGGCACCAAATAGACCTTCGCTGACCAAACACATATCAAGAGCAGCACTACCTAATCGCCGAACTCCACGAGCTTTCGCCATGACATTTTTAAATAGATCAAATTCCTTATCAAAAGGCTCACCTTTTTCAGCAGCAAAACCTGTAACGACCAAAGAATCTCGTAATACTTTTTTATTATCCTTTATTTTTAGAACTTTTTTCTTTCTAGTGGTCCTATCTAAAATAGAACTTCCTTCACCATCGATGGCCAAGTAGGATTTTTTCTTATTAGGCCAATAAATTACTGCGAGTTTTGGTTTTCCATAGTGGGCCAAACATATACAAACACAATAAAACTCGAGACCAGAAAGAAAATTAGATGTGCCATCAAGCGGATCGATAATCCATAACCACTCTTTGGATTTAAAATTCTCCCAGCCTGTATTCTTTTTATTTTGGACATAGTAATCCTCTTCACCAAGAACATCGGCCATAGGAAAAATCTTACGTAAATTTTTGATAATAAATTTTTCAGTATTAATATCAGCTTCTGAGACAACACCCTGAGCATCTTTGTGAGTTACTTGAAGTTTTGATAGCTTCTTTTGATATCGCTCCAATTTATCCCCAGCAAGAGTCGCGATATCATTCATGCCTTGTAAAACTAAACGTTGTTCATTTTTCTTCATTGTTTATTTTTTCCTGATACTTTTCAACTTGTTCTATTAACTCTTGAGCTTCTTCTTCAGATGTTGGTTTAGATGGTACAGTATAACTTTCTTGAAACCAATGCCCAAGGTCTATCATTTTACATTTTTCACTACAGAAAGGGCGATAGTCA
>JAONMX010000056.1 GCA_028378565.1 Bacteriovoracaceae bacterium | reverse complement strand
ACTTGTTCTTATTCTTATAGAGGACGTCGAGGATTACTTGGTCATAAGCTATCTTTTGAATCCTGTAGTGATGGCTCAAGACCAGATGAAAAATTAAGGGTGAAGAGAAGTATTAAAGCTAGCTTGACCTCACGGGAATCACGTGGCCAAGCGAAGCTAGTTGTTAAAGTACTTCAACGATATGTAAATGGAGTTACTTTTTCAGGTCTTGAAGCTCAAGAAGGTCAGGTTTTAAAGTTTGATGGGAGCATGTGGGTTCCTTCAGATAATTTAGCCGATGGAGCTGAAGTGGGAGAGGTTCTTGCTTGGGACGGAACGAGTTGGACACCTTCAAGTATTGTTGGTCAACAAGGGCCACAAGGTGTTGCGGGGGCTGATGGTGCCGCCGGACCAATGGGGCCGCAAGGTCTTAAAGGCGATAAGGGTGACAAAGGCGATACTGGAGCAGCTGGACCGCAAGGGCCACAAGGTGTTGCGGGGGCTGATGGTGCCGCCGGGCCAATGGGGCCGCAAGGTGTTGCGGGTGCTGATGGTGCCGCTGGACCAATGGGGCCGCAAGGTCTTAAAGGGGATACTGGAGCAGTTGGACCGCAAGGGCCACAAGGTGCTGATGGTGTTGCAGGACCAATGGGACCGCAAGGTCTTCAAGGTGAAAAAGGTGAAGACGCTACTGTATCTTTAACAGCTGGAAATGGAATCGTTGCTGGTACTGGTGCAAATGGCGAGATCGAAAGCACAGGAACCATTGCTGTTAATGTTGGGACAAGTGCTGGTCAAATTCCTCAGTTAGACTCTGCAGGAAAACTTCCGGCATCAGTGATTCCAGATTCTCAAGCAGCTTCAGGAAGCTCAGTAAAAATAGCTTATATAAAAGATGTAAAGCCAAGTGGAACTCATGGTGGTGATTGTACTGCCGGTGCTTGGAACACGAGAGATTTAAATTCTTACCAAGGGGAAGCTTTTGGTAGTGTGTCTGGAAATAGAATTGCTCTTGCTCCAGGTAAATATTTATTTGAAATTGTTGCTCCTACTTATTTAGATAATATTCACAAAGCAAGATTATTTAATGCAACAACTGGTGCCACTCTTTTAGTGGGAACAGCTGGTAGAAGTCATACTTCTTATGGTGGAGTTAACCCTTCTTTTATCCAAGGGGAAGTGGTTTTAACAGCTGGTGCAGAAGTTGAAGTACAGCACAGATGTTCAGCTTCGAGAACCATTGTCGGTTTTGGTGTGGCCGCAAATTTTGGAGTAGATGAGGTTTATACTCATGTTAAAATTATCAAAGTAGACTAAGCAAAAATAGACATAGTTTTCAACAGCGATTACCATTAGGATGTGAAAGAAAAAACCCTCTTGGTAATCGCACTTTTTTTTGTTCAAATCTCAAGTACTTTCTCTCTTGATACAGGCACTGGCGTAGATGGTGCTTGCACCGAGGCCACTCTTGTTTCAGGTCAAAGAACTTACAATTGTACTTCCTTAACGATTAGTGCTGCAGGTGAATCAAATTTTTCTGCCGCTGGCGGCACTGCTCTTATTATTAAAGTTCAAAATGATGTTTCCATTAATGGTGTCTTCAACTTAAATGGTGGTGTTGGCCAAGCTGGAAATGCAGGGCTTCCTATTACTGGCGGACTTGGTGGTGCAGGTGGTTTGCAAGGGGCAAATTGTACGGCCAATAACTGTTCAGGTTCAAATGGAAGTGGAACGGGAGTCGGAAATGGTGGAACCAATGGCGTAAGTCAGACAGGTGGTCAATCAGGTGGTTCTGGTGGAGCAGGTGCTTCATATTCTACAACAGGTATTGCTGGCGGGCAGGGCACTGAGGATTTAGGTGGAGCTGGTACTCCAGCAGCAGTCGCTGCAAGTGCTACTTATGGAGATGCCTCAACTTTTGAAACAACTTTTACTACGGGGAGTAGTGGTGGAGCAGGAGGCGGAGGCGATGATAATGGTACTCTCTATGCCTCTGGAGCAGGTGGTGGCTCAGGTGGAAACTTAAGAATTATAGCTGGTGGAGATATTAATCTTAACGCTAATATCACTTCAAATGGTGGCAATGGTGGAGCTGGTAATACTCATAGTGGTGGAGGCGGAGCTGGTTCAGGCGGATCAATTTGGCTTCAGTCTGAAGGACAAATTGTGATTGCTGTCGCTGCGAATGTTACAGCATTGGGTGGAACAGGTGGAGCAGGTGCAGGTAATGGTGGAGCTGGCGGTGCAGGCGGAAAAGGATTAATACGTATAGAAGACTCTGATGGCTCATTTAATAACATTGGAAATGTAGACCCAACTCCAACAACTAGAACAGTTGTGACAAGTGGTACTTCTGACTTAGGTGTTCAAAATTTTTCCAGTGATATTTCATGTGCTATTCGTGAAATAGAAGATAAGAATTTTATTTATATACTAATCTCTTTGATCGTAGGCTTTAGTTTAAGCTTGTTACCAATTAAAGGTAGAACCAATCTCTAATCCCATAGAGCTGAAGCTAATTTCACTAGCTCCTTCCTCATAACTTCCAGATTCAAACCTTGCACTTAGGAAATACTTTTCACTGATGATCGTTCTAATTTTTCCTTCAAAGGCCGAAAAACTTCCAATAGAAGTTGCAAGATTAATTTCAAAGGGAGAAGTTTGCAGTTGTCCAAAAGTAACCCCTACTTGTAGTGCAAATAGAGTCGAATTCATTTCAGAGAGAGTTGTCGTGTTGAGTGGGAAAGACTTTAGCATCTTGAGACTTGGACCAATTGAAATAAAGGTATTACTTAAAAATCGTTGTGCCCAATCTCCATGATAGATTGCTGATGTTTCGATGAACTGAAATCCTATATCGTTAAAAACTTTACCTGAGCTTCTTCTTAAAGTGTAATCAAGAGTTGATTCATATTTTCCAAAAAGTGAAATAGCATTTAGAAATGTTCCATCAATATTTACATTGTGGGCAGTTGAGGTTTCTTCCAAAGAAAACTTTGAAGGTGCATATGAAATAGCGATAAGATGTTTATTAAATGATTTATCTAGCTTAGTAGCACTTTTATTAACAAGTCTGTTCTTCTCTTTGTTTTTTATTTTCTTTGGTCTGCTTTTAAGAGAAAAAATTCTTCTCTTACTAGTATTGATTTTCATACCATCTTTGTCATAGGCCTCAACCTTCCAGTAATAACGACTCTTAGGGAGTTTTAACTCGAAGTCAGTATCGTCAGTGGTAATGGTCTTTGTGATCCTTTTAAATTTTAAGTCCTTGGCAATGAGCAGCTTGTAGCTTTTTGCATACTTCTGATCATCCCATTCAAATTCAACTTCATTATCATAACTACTCATTCTGTGTTTTGGTGCCTCAAGTTGAATCGCTTCTCTAGGATTATACTCATTAACAAGTTCTACTTCAGATAAGTTTGAAAAAGAGGTTTGACGGTCCCAGTAGTCAATAATGGCCACTCTAAAAAAGAACTTATCATGATCTTCATATTCCCAAAGATGAAAGTTATCTTTGGTTTTTGTTGAAAATATTTTATTGGTTAAATTTTGATCTTGATAAATTTCTAAAAGATACTCTTTTGCCTTTACTGATTTAGGCCATTTAATCTTAATTTTACCCTCTGACGTAGAATAATCATTTTGTTGGGACTGAGCATTGGCACTTGGAATAATGAAATCCAATATCTTTTTGAATATATTGAAGCTAGATCTTTTAATTTTAAATATTTGTTTTTCATCAAGCTTTAGAGGTTCCGGTGCTGAACCAGGTTTAATAATTACTTTTTTGGGAGGAGAGTATATAGTTTTTCCTTGCGAGTTTAGAACTTTGGCTCGCCAGAAAAAAGTTCCTTTCTGAGAAAACGACTGTGTGAGTGAAGTTGAACTAGTTTCCTTCGTTATAAAAATTTGGTTAAAGTCTTTAGACTTTGAAACCTCAAAGAGAAATTTTTTATTATCCCCGTTCCATTCAAACTTTACTTCGTCTCCAGGTCTTTCAAGTTCAATAACAGTTCCTTCCTGAGGAAGAGAGTTTGAGGACTTTATGTTGATAATTTCAAATTGAGATGGTTCATTAAAGTTGCCTTTGTTGATACCTTTAAATTCTCCAGCCACTGACCATTGATAGCGACCTTCCTCTAGCTCAAGAGTCATATTAGGTCTCTCGGCCTTGTAGATTTGATCATTAATCTTAATATCGAAGGAGTCGAGTTTTTGCACATTACTCCATTCAAAGTAGATCTTTGCCTTCTTTTGGTGGTAAAAAAATAATTTCTCTGCAGGGAGAGGAGTAATTGATCTAACCGTTTCTATTTTTGGAAGAGGCTTAACCGTAATCAATTTTGATTGGGTGCTTAGTACACTAGATCTTTGGCCTGCTTCTTTTATACTAAGTTTGTAATTTCCAAGCTCATCAAATGTATAGTTAAGCAGTGGTTCTCCTAAAACGACTTCACTTTCGATCTTTCCATTTTTAATGATCTGAACAATAAAGTCTTGTGCCTTTGGGTGCTCCCACTTAAATTCTACTTCTTGATTTTTATAAATGGTTTGGTTTTGCTCTGGTGAATAAATATTAGGGGCCCTCTCTTTTATCATTTCAAATTGAGAGACTTCACAGAATTGATCATCTTTTAAGTTAGCTGAACAAACCCTCCAAAAGAACTGCCTTTCTTTATTGAGTGTTAGTTTCATTAAGTTACGACTAACTTTTAAATTTAAATCCGTAACCTTTGAAAAATCGGCATCCTCATCAATAATTCCGATTAATTTAACTGTTACTTCGTCGTTAGCTATTTCGACTTGAAGCTCTAATTTTGAACTCATTTAACCCCCAAACCTCATGTGTATACTTGTATTTCTATTTAAGTAGTTTTTTGTTCTCTTTGTCTTTTCAATAAATGAAATGACTCTAGTGGAACTTCCCTCTGCAACATCAAAGACTAAGATATTACTCTTATTTAAAGAAAGATAAAGTCCTAAGCCCGCTCCACCATCTTTATCTTCAGGAGTTTTCTCTTTAACGGCCCTTATTAATGAATCGATCGTAACCTCTTTAGAGAGTTTGCCCGAAAAGTCCTCGACAACGATACCAACTCCATGATCACCTTGAAAAAGACTAAATGAAATTTTATCGTTCTGTAATTCGATACTTTCTTTTCTACTCTGCGTACTTGTTTCTTCAGAAGAATGATAAAAAGCGTTCACTAGAAGTTCGTTACCTACCTGAAAAAGGATATTCTTACATTCTGAAAAGTAATCTTCAAAGTTCAACTGATTTAATAATTCAGTTAATTTCTCATTAATATTTTTTGAATCATTTATTTCTAATGTATTCTGAATGGTATTAGCACCGGCTAGTGTATCGACTCTAATCTCATTACCTACAAGGCTCTTTTCTAGCTCTATAAGATTAGAATTATTCCCTATCACCGCCGATAAAGATGACCCTTTAAACATGGTTAAAAGATCAAGATAATTATCATTATCATTTAAGATCATGATATCTTCACTCTTTTCTAAATCGTGGCTACCACGTTTCAATAATATGAGAGTCACATCATCATCGTTACCAACATCACCTGAGAACTCAAAAGCTTCACGAACTAAACGATCCCTTTGTTCCTTTAAGCCTAGTTGATTATATTGAGCTATAGATTTTAAGAAACGCCTTTGTCCAAATTGTTTCTTCTCATGATTTTCAATTTCTGTAATCCCATCTGTGTACAGTAGCAGAGCTTGTTCTTTTTCTAACTGAACTTCATTTACAGGATATTGGGCACTTAATTTTTCACCAATACGTGGTCCAACCTCCCCCATGAGAGGAAGAATTTCTTTTTTATCAATTTCTTTCGTTGTATCAAAGAGAAGTGGAGGATTATGACTAGCATTACAATATTCGATAGCACCTGTTCTATGATCTACTAAAACAGAAAAGCAAGTCATCAAGATATCTCCACCTATTGAGCATACAGCATTGTTCAACTGGTTCATAAAGTTACTTATATCAATGGAGTCCGAATTTAGGACGTGAAGACTATTCTCGTAGTTTGTCATACAGCAATGAGCAGTAGCTGTTAAAAGAGCTGCAGGAACTCCGTGTCCAGTAGCATCAGCAATGATGATGAGAGTTTTCTCTTTATAATCAAATGTTCCCCACCAGTCACCTCCACACTCAGAAGCAGGGGTATAAAAACTAGCTATCTCACCAAAAGTGTTAACGATATGCTCGTCAGGAAAAAACTTATCTTGCACAAGCTTCGCTACAGCAATTTCATTTTCCATTCGAGCTTTCTCTTCCATTTCACCTAGGTATCTCTTAATCTCTCCTGACATATAATTAAAACTATCTGCGAGAGCTCCAATTTCATCCTTACCAGAAACATCAACTGATTCATCAAAATTACCTTGCGCAAAGAGAATTGTCTTATCACTTAAGGCCTGAAGTTGAATTGTAATTTTTCTACTGAAGAAGACTCCTCCAATAACACTTATAGAAAATACGAGGAGTCCAAACATGAGACTTTTATTTATCAGAAAATCCGCAGCTCTAAACGCTTCCCTTTCCTTAATATAACTTACAGATATAAAGTTATTACGATAAGAGGTCGATATCCCTGTGATATTCACTTCTTCATTAAGTTTTTTGGTTATAACCTTATCGATACTTTCTTTATATAATGCCTTAAGCTCTTCTTGATCAAAGAGTTCAACTGAAGCTCCCTTTGATGATAAAATATTATCTTTTGAAAAATAGAGAAAACTTTTAAACTGCTTATTTTGCCCAAAAAACTTCTGAACTTCATTTGTATTAATTTTTGCTGTTATATATTGTTTCGCTTCTTTGTCATAATAAGACAAATGTAGGATTTTAAGCTCACCAAGTTCTTTAATTCTTAAAAGAGGTTTTGAATTTTCATAAAGGTCATCATCAACACTTTCTATTTCTTGCTTGAGAATATTGTTTTCATTCAAAAAGCGATTTGAGACTAAGTTAACAACTTCTTTCTTCTCTTGATTAAAGGTTCTAATTTGAATGATTTTATCTTGATCTAAGAAAAGCTCTTTTGCATTTTTCACTTGCTGGCTTCTGACATTGGAAATAATCGATTTTACAACAATGAAATTAGAATTGATCACATTATCAACAAATTCAGTTAGGGACTGTGACTGTCTTAAGGCCGTTTCATAGGTACTAGCAGCCTTGTCTTTCTTGAAGAGATCAAGTGCAAACCAAACGTAAGTGCTCAACGCCATGATTAACAAGAGCAAAATGGTGATAATGAATTTATAACGAATTGGAAATCTTACCTTACGTATCAATTTTTCCGCCTACTTTAATAAAATGCCATAAGTTATGATAATTATATATAAAATTTGGACAAAAGTATGACGAGATCAAAAAGTGCCGATCATTTACTAGTTGCTTTGATGATAGCTCTCGCTCTCTTTAGTTCTTACTCAGTCTTTATTGACAAGTATCAAATCGGTGGAGAGCAACAACGCTCAAAAGCCGGACAGGTATTGAGTTTCAACAATTCAGTGAAAAGAAAAACCTCACAAGTGCTTACTTGGTTTGACACCTTCAACGGTGATCAAATTCTTAGCGGTGATTCCATTTTTACCTACGAACAATCTCAGGCAGAAATTCAAATCTATGGCTCAAAGATAAGCTTAAAAGAAAATACCCTCATTCAAATCACTGACCAAAGTGATCAAGCTATCGATTTAAAGAAAGGAAGCGTTGATGCAACAACAACAGAAGGAAAGTACTTAACACTAACCATTAGTGGTCAAAAGGTACAAGTAGGTGGCTCAAAAGCAAAAATTCAAATTGTAAAAGAAGGTGATACACGTCGAATTAATGTAAAAGAAGGTAAAACAAATATTAAGATT
>JAONMX010000055.1 GCA_028378565.1 Bacteriovoracaceae bacterium | reverse complement strand
AACCAATAAATTGTAATGTTGCCATAAGGGATCGGCTGACTCTTTTATGATCCCAAACTGTAGGATAAGAAATAGTAGGCTTTCTCTTACAGAAGTTCTCAAGGTTCTCACCTTCTTCATAAAAACCTCTATAGAGTGCAAGGTCTCTTTTATAAAAATAGTCTGGGTCTTTATTTCTATCAACTGTTGTTAAATCTTTATCTAAAAACCTAAAAATATAATTTAAAGGATCTGATTTCTCTTCAACATAGTTCTTTGAAAAGTCTCCGATAATGAGACTCTCTAAAGGTACTAAGCTCATAGCAGAGTGCCCTAGTATTAAGAGAATAGTGAATAGGAATACTTTTCCATAGTTTAGTAAATAGTTCATATCACTTAATTAATCGGCTAACTAACCGAAAAATCTTATGAAAGGAATTACTATGGGAAGACTTTTCCGCATTATGAGATTTAGTAGAAATACTATCGCCATTATCATGTCAGTACTTACTGTCATTAGCTTACTACAGCTAAAAGCAGATGAATTAAAGATCACAGGCGAAATGAAAAAAGACTGGTCTTACTTCACAAAATCAGAAATTGATAAATTCAATCAAGAACTCGAATTTAGAGAAAGAAGCAGTGATTATAAGAATCTAACAAGGGCCAAAGCTTTTATTATTCGAGGCAATCATGAAATGGCATCTTATTATCTCTCTAAAATAAGAGGACAAGATAATAGATTAGAAATCATTAAGAGTAGATATTCATCATTGTTAGCATTTATGGAAGGTGACTTTAAAAAATCCCTTAAGCTCTTAGACTCACCCGTTTTTAATGATAATGAAAACTATAAAGAAGTATGCCTCATGAAAGTTACAAATCTGATGGCATTAAATGATATTAAGGCCTTTAATAGGGAGTACAAACTTTGTAGAGCAGCGACTTTTGAATATGGGAAGTTTGACCAGTTTTGGCTTAATTCTCTAAGTGACATTAAGAAAGGAGACTCTTTATTACTTCAGGGTAATAGAATAGAGAACCTGAGAAGAGTTTTAAGTGAATCCGAATACACCATTAAATGGATGAAGTTGGCCCTTTATATAAACCGTGAAGATGTGATTATAAAATGGCTTCCCTCTTTACCTCAAAGTGCCTACCAGAATCATAAAATTAGAGAACTTGTAGGGTTTGCTTATTATCGACTTGGTCAAAAAGAAAAAGCTTTAGACTTTATAGAAGATATTTCAACTCCTAACGCCGAAAATATGAGAGGTAATGTTGACTTAGAAAATAAAAAGTACCAGTTGGCCTTTGGTAGATTTCAATTGGCCTTAAAACAAAAAGAAAATAGTCTCAATGCACTTGAAAGAAGTCTTCCACTTAGCTGGATACTGGGACAATGGGAAGTTGGTGAAAATCTATTAAAGAGGATCAATAATCCAGATCTTGATGAAAGAAAGCTCTTAACACTTGAAACGGCTTTTTTAATGAAACAAGAGAAATTTGAAGAAAGTAGAAAGTTAATCAATCTCTTAGAAGTTCGATTTAAGAAAAAACTTCCAATAGAGTTAGAGTTAATGCAAACCTATGTTGCTCTTCGTGAAGGCGATAGAGAATTATCTCTCATTAGTTCATCTAAAGGTTGTAGACAATTTGATGGACTAAGTTGCTGGATTCAAAACCAAATGATTAATTGGGAGAATATAGGCCTTACCATTGAAAGAGAAGAGCAAACTAAAGACTACTCCTTATTTGTTCCTGAAGAATTAAAAAAAGATGCTCAAATAATGCCTATGGAAGAAAGAGTCTTCATTGATCAAAAAGATATAGAGGAACTTGATAACTTTGAAGTTCAATTACTAAACTAAAAGACAGCTGTTAAAGAGATCTCTCCACCTGTCAGACGACGTTTTTGATCAGCCAATAATCGCTATTCACTTTTTGAGTTGTTGTATTATGGAAGCCGCTTAGCTTGGTATTAAATGATTTACTCCACCAGTAACCTAGACCAATTGATTTATCGAAAAGTAATGCTGGGTCAACTTTGAAATCATTCTTTGTCTTACCTAAATTCATCCCTAAAAGAAATTTAGCATTGAGAAAAAATCTATTTGATTTTAAAAGATCAGTTTCAATTCCAAAAAACACTTTAGGAATAGTAACGACTTCTAAAGAACTAACATTTCCTGAATTAGCACTAGTATGAGCAAGAAAAAGATTTTGATCAAGGCTCATTATACCAATTAAATTAGTTCTATTATTAAGAGAATACTTTGTACCAAACTTTAAAGTGACAAGGCTCGTTTCATTTTGAGTATACCCTCTTCTTGAAGTATGAGTGTAATCGATCTTTCGTATAGAAAATCCATAGAAAGGACTTAAAAGTGGGAGCTCTTTAAAACTTTTTTGTGTCCAAAGAAGTCCAAACCCTACACTTTCTTTTGTCCTGAAAGTATTATCAGAATCTCTTGTATCTTTACTAACAAATAGTTTTTCTTCGAGAAAGCCAAAAGAAAAAGACAAACTCTCTCTGGTAAAGATATCTCTAGGCGTATAACTTTTAATCTCTACAACTTTTTCTTTTTCACCTACGACAACATCTTGTGCTGAGTTTTTATTTAACGTCGCTGCTTTGGCCATAAGCTGCTTCTTATCCAATTTAAGTCTCGACTTTATATCTGGTACGAAACCTTTCTCACTATCAAGCTTCAAACCTGCTGGTGGAATATACTCTCCAGAGTCAGCATTGATATCACCCGAGTCTTTATCTACATAGACACCAAGTTTTTTATTTAATTTACTCACATTACTTGGAGCAACATAAAGTCCTGTACTCATATCGAGAAAACCACCAGCTTTAGGAGCATAGATCTTTTTCTTTTTATCAACAATTCCTTCAAGAGGCGCATCCTGTTTAAAGGATTTAATGGCTAAACGCTGATCAGAAGGATCAATTTGAGCTTTTCTTTTGGAGGTTTTTTCTTCAAGACCATCATTCTTATATAATAAATTAAGTTGTACAGGGTTTATTTTAACGGGAAGTGAAACAGTATCTAGTTTATTAACCGTACCACTAAACTGACCTTGTTTTACAACCACACTCTTTTTCTTTTTAAATATTCTTTTTAAGTCTGTTTCTTTCCTAGGCTTCTGTTTAACTTTAACATTATTTCTTTCATCTCTTTTAACTTCATAATCCTTATTTTCTTGATCATTCATTTTAACCATGGCCACTTCACCTTTATAGGTTAAAAGAGATGTTAAATTGCCCTCGGGATTATAGACAGTCTGAAACTCTGTACCTCGAACGGCCATGGCCGCGTTTCTTGTTTTAATAAAGAACTTATTTTTATTATTAGACCTACTTTTTTTTAACACTCGTTCTAAGCTGACCTTTTAATAGGCCAACCACACCTGCATCTTTTCTAGTATTTCCTTTTACAATAAGTGCTTTAGAATTAGGCCCAATATTTAATTTTGTTTGATCGTTAAATATGATTTGAGCAAAACTTTTTTGACCTGTAACAATTGAAGTATCTTCCTTAAGTCTCATTCCTCGTTTTAAAACAGTAGCATATAGCTTTGAGGAATTTAAAACGGTTACTTCCCCTCGCACCCTAGACACTCGAGCAACATAAGGCTTAGCTTTAGCAAATAAGTTAAGTGAAGTTATTAATACAACGAGAAAAGCTAGATATTTTTTCATTTCTTCTTCCTAAAGAATGTACTGATTATATCTAGATTATAACAAACAAAAGTGATTGCAGACAAAGAAATAAATTACTTGAGTGGTTTCATTTCCTTACCATCAAAATGGAAAGTAATTTGAGTTTCTTCCTGTGTTGTAGATAGATTGATAGGTCTTTTCCAGAGATTATAAATATTCCTCATGGTTTCAGCAGCAAATTGCATATCTAGGTCAACACCTTGATGACGATGGACAAGATGCAACTCTCCTCTATTGTTGAAATTACCTGACTCAACCTCTATTACTGGAGATCCAAAGTTTGTTAAGCTTGAAAGAAGCTTCTGCTTGATGGCCTCAAAGTCTCTATTATCAATTTCAAAACGCCCTGAACGAGGATTATACTTATAAGTAAAAAGCTGCTGTCTTTCACAGAATTCTCGAGTAAAAAACTCATCAATAAAAGTAATATCATTATGAGATTTTCTAACTTCAAATATTTTTTCTCTACCTAGCCCAGTATCTTTATGCCAATTTTCACGATCATGCATATTAGTACATTCATTATATTCTTTACCAAATCGACCAGTATTCCATCGATATTCGATATCCCTCATCATCTCAATTCCGATTTTGTAAGGATTAATATTTTGCTTACTCATGGCCATGACACCACTATGTTTATCAGCAAACTCAATGATTTCTGAAGACTTTAAAGCTCTTTGAGTTAATATCGTTGAATGCCAATAAGAGGCCCAACCTTCATTCATAATTTTTGTCATTCTTTGCGGAAGAAAATAATAAGCTTCATCTCTTAAGCAACCTAAAATATCAGCTTCCCACTCTTGGAGAGGAGCAAACTCTATTAAATACTTCATAATATCACGTGGAGCAATGTGATCAGGTCTCATATCCAGTGGAGCTTCAATTGGTAACTCTTCTGACACTTCATCTGTAATATTTTTTTTGTCACTTTTTATTTTTGAACGCATAAAACTTCTTAAAGCTTGACTACGGTCTCCTTCTTCTTGTTCGCGAAGTGCTTCATTCATGGCCTTATAGTCTTTTGGTACTTTTTCTCGTCCGCTATTATCTTCAAAAAGAACATTAATATCGAGAAGGTTTTCTAAAGAAAGAACTTTATCAACAAAGTCTTCAACTTTGTCTTGTCCATACTTATCCATGTACTTTCTGATTTTAGTTCCATGATTGGCCATTACGTCCATCATTGATCTATCAGTAGATTTGAACCATAGATTATTTTTGAAAAAGTCTGCGTGTCCATAAACATGGGCCATCACTAGTTTCTGATCAAGAAGATTATTCGCTTTTAAAAGATAAGCGTAAACAGGTTCAGTGTTAATAACCATCTCATAAATTTTAGATAGGCCATAAGCATAGCTCTTTGAAAGTTGGTCATATTCCATTCCAAATCTCCAATGAGGATATCGAGAAGGAAAGCCACCTTGAGCAGCTAAAATATTAATTGTATCGTAATCACAAACCTCGAAAACAACCGGATGAAAATCAAGTCCGTAGTCTATAGCATATTGATGAATTTCATCTTTGAGTCTAAGTAACTCACCACTTATGGGTTTGGTTCTGTTCATTACTTACCTCTCCCTAAGAATTCTTTAATCGAATCTAGGATAGACTCTTTATTTTTGATTTTTGAAAGAGTTACCTCTTCAGAGTCTTCACCATATTTTCCATGAAGATCTTTATAGAATTGACCACTTCCGTAACGACTCTCTACCTGTCCATAGCAAAACATATTACTGGCCGGTAAAATATCGTTATCTAATATCTCGAGACAAAGTTTTGTATCATCAGTACTCCAATTATCCCCGTCACTGAAATGAAATGGATAGATATTCCACTCACTTGGATTATAATCGGCATCAATAATTTCACGGCAAAGCTTAAAAGCACTACTAATAAGTGTTCCCCCACTTTCTCTTGTTCTAAAGAAAGTATCTTCATCAACTTCTTTTGCTGTAGCGTCGTGAATGATGTAGCGAATTTCAATATCTTTATACTGGCTTTTTAACCAAAGATTTATCCAAAAAGATTCTGTTCTAACAATTTCTTTTTGCTCATCACCCATTGATCCTGAAACATCCATCATATAAATGACAACAGCTGCATTTTCATATTCAACAGTGGTAGAAGATGATCGATATCGCATATCACTTTTAATCGGAATAATAATTGGATTTTTTGGATCGTAAGTCCCCGTAGCAACCTGTCTCTTTAGAGCTTCTCGATATGACCTTTTGAAATGTTTTAAAGAATCAGGTCCGACTGTACCAATAGAGCTATAGCGCTCTGAGGTCGAGGCCATTGACTTGTTTCCTTTAGGTTCTATTTTTGGAAGTTCTAATTCTTCACCAAGAATTTGTGCAAGTTCATCAAGAGAGAGCTCAACTTCTAATTCTTTATTTCCCTCACCTTCGCCAGCTTCACCTTGACCAGGTTGTCCGTCTTCACCTTCTTGTCCATCAACTGGATCTCCAGGCTCACCATCACCTTGACCAACTCCACCTTGTTGTTTGTCCCCAAACTTAAAACGAGGAGTATCAATTGATGGCATTGGTATTTTATAGCTACCATCACCTTTTGGCAGAGGCATTTCACCGTTAGAAACGTATTTTTTGAGATTATCTCTAATACGTCCCTTAACAATTTTTCTAAACCGTGAATGGTCTCTTTTTATAGGGTGGTCCATAAACTTACCTTAATTAAAATTAACTTTTAGCTGAGTCACCTTTAGCAAAAATAGATGCTACAAAGTTTAGAGCATCAGTTGCACAGATTTCACAGTAACCGTGATTCTTAATAAGACGACTTTTTACAACATCGATTTTCTCTTGAGTTTCTTTATCGACAACTTTCGAGATAATTGTTGTTAGTTTGATTGAATCTTTTTGATCTTCAAAAAGCTTTAACTCTAAAGCTCTATGTAGTCTTTCATTCATTTTGTAATCGAATTGCTTACCTTCAATAGCAAGGGCTCCAATGTAGTTCATGATTTCTCTACGGAAATCTTCTTTACGACTCTCTGGAATATCAATCTTCTCTTCGATACTTCTCATAAATCTTTCATCAGCATCTTCAAGTCTATTACTATACTTGTTTCTGATTTTTTCTTTCTGAGTATAGGCCTTAACGTTATCGATATAGTTCGCACATAGAGTTTGAATTGCAGTCTCATCAACACTAATTGCTTTTTGAACATCATTCTTAACTGTATCTTCGTACTCTTGTCTGGTCATAGCAAGATGATCTTTATATTTTTCAAGCTGCTCACTTCCATTAACAAGACTATGGTGCTTAAGTCCTGCTTCAAGTTCATTGAAAACCATGAACGGATTTAAACAACCCACATGACCGTTTTTAACAAGAGCATTTGAAATTTTATCTTGAATATAACGAGGAGAAATCCCCTCAAGACCTTCTCGAATCGCTTCTTTACGAAGTTCTTTTACATTATCTTCATTATAACCTGGAAGAGTTTTTCCATTATATAATTTTAATTTTTGCAGAGATGTAAGATCACTTTTCTTTGGTTCCTCTAGTCTTGTTAGTACTGACCAAGTCGCGGCCATCTCAATTGTATGAGGAGCAATATGAACATGAGGAATTTTATCAGTATTGAAGTCTCGTTGATAAATTTTTACTTCATTACTTAGACGAGTAATATATGGAATATCAATTTTAACAGTTCTATCTCTTAGAGCTTCCATAAATTCATTATTTTGAAGTTTTCTAAATTCTGGTTCATTTGTATGGCCAAGAATCACTTCATCAATATCTGTTTGAGCAAATTTCTTTGGCTTAATACTCTGCTCTTGTGATGCTCCAAGAAGATCATAGAGAAACGCAACATCTAGCTTTAACATTTCGATAAATTCAACGATACCTCTGTTAGCAATATTGAATTCACCGTCAAAGTTAAAAGCTCTAGGATCTGAGTCAGAACCATATTGAGCAATTTTTCTATAGTTAATATCACCAGTTAGTTCCGTTGAGTCTTGGTTCTTCTCATCTTTTGGTTGAAAAGTACCAATACCAATTCTGTCCTTCTCACTTAAGACAAGTCTCTTAACTTTTATATGCTTCATGACCTTGGCCCAATTGCCTTCGTTCTTTTCCATATAAGCATTCATGATAAATCTGTCTGCAGGACAAACTTCACCACGAATTTTAATTTTTAATCCTTTCTCTTTTGCACTTTTGTTTATTTGTTCCAGGAATTGTGGACGAACATCAACTGGAATTAACTTAAGTGGCTCTTCATGCATTGGCG
>JAONMX010000054.1 GCA_028378565.1 Bacteriovoracaceae bacterium | reverse complement strand
ATATATTCTTCTTTTAAGAAAATTGGGCATCTGAGGAGCCCTCGATACATTTCTCGATAAAATGAGTTAAAAAGAGATAATGTTCTAGCTGTATGAGCACTAAGGACTGAAGGACATTGTATTTTTTATTCCTATTGATAATACTATTCAAATGGATATGACTTTTACTTAAAACCCTAAGTGTTTGAAACAAGGTTACTTTTAAGTACGACAACAATAATTCAATAAAGTGATATAATAGTCGCATGGAAAAAGAATCAAATAGAAAATATCTCACTACTAGAAATTTACTTATTGAACTTCTGGCATCAACTATAGTTCTTTTTATTTTTACCTACACCTCTAGACCTAACTTTTTCGTCTCGACTCTTTTAATATTCAGTATTGTCCCTATGTGGTTATTATATAAATTATTTAATACTTTGGTAAAAGATCAAGATTTTGAAAATGCTGATTTTTACAATAGCTTTACTAAGAACTTATTTAAACAATCTATCATTTTTTATTACTTACCATTACTTTTAGGGCAATTACTTACCCTTTATAGTATGTTTAATCTTGGAAAACTTTTCTTGATGTTTGCAGTCCTAGTTATTATTGGCAATATTCTAGTGTGGGGTTTAAAATATCGATATGTTAAAACAAATTTTTAGTTTGATTATTGTAGTCAATAGTTTTGCACTGTCAGCAAATAACTGTGCTTACGTATCAACCCCAAAAATTTATCCAATGACCAATTGCAACAAAAGCCTCTGTAGGGCTGAAGTTAAATGCAGCTCAGAAAACGGGCTTTCCTATGATGTGGTTTGTCTTGCAACTAGCAATGGACAGTGTCCTGAGGCCCTCAGTTGCTATAAGGACACAAGTATCGTCTTTAAAAACGTAGGAAAGGATAATTTTAATGATAAAAAGAGTTTTAATCGCTCTAATGTTAAGTAAGTTCTCCTTATACTCACTCGCAGGACTTATTGAGGATTATGTTTATATTGAAGGTAAGGTAAAGTCTTTAGACAAAAACTTCCTGTATTTGATTGACGTTGAAAAAAGAATTTGGAAAATAAAAAGAAAATCTATAAGTAAAAAAATCTTAAATTCACAAGAAAAATTTAAAATCAGAGTCAAGGCGGACTATCTTGAAAAAATTAATTAAAACTTTTTTTATAATATACATAACTATCAACAGTGTATCCATCTTTGCTGAAGTTTTAGATGGATTTCCTAAATTAATACATTGTAAAGATTGCCAAAATGATTTGCTATGTGAATACAAGCTAGACTCTGGGAGAAGTTATGTTTGTCCCGCTGAAGGAGGGGAGTGTCCAACGTTAAAAAGTTGTTTTAAGAATGAAATTCTTAGTAAAAAAGAAAAACAGCTATCAATTGAGAATTTAAAAATCGTTCTTAATAAGACACGTAAATTAGGTAATAAGGAAGAACAAATGAACTTTTCTGAAAAAGAGTACAATGCGTTTGTCGACATACTTGGCTACTTACATGACCCTACTGAAAACTCCCCAGAAGATTTAGAGAACATTAGTAAATTAATAAATTCATCTAAGCCGTTAAAGTCAAAAGGGTATAAGGTGTCAACAATAAATAGTAAGCAAAAAAAATATCTAACAACCCTTGCAAAGCTTGCTAGTAAAAAACTCGATATGAAAAAAATAAATGAAGAGCAGTTTTCATACTTAGATACTGCAATTGAAAACTTTTATCAAAATAAAGATAAGTTTAAGAAATATGTATCAGTTGATGAATCTGAACTAAGTAATTATCTAAAACTGAATAAGTCACAAAGAATGAGTTATTTAAGAAACCCTAATTATACAACTACAGTTGGAGCCGTTGCCGTTACTGTTGCGATAGCTGTAGTGGCCGTAAAGGGAGTTAAATCTATGAAAACTGATGCTTGCTGTAAAGTTGGCCCTGATGAGAGAAAGATTCCTGATATAGATTTTGACTTACCCGACATTCCTGGTGGGATTGGTGATTATGTGCCTTAACTCTAGCTTACTTAAATCGATAAAAACAAAATAGCAAGCAAGTAGAGCACCGGCGAATGATGGAAGCCCCATTATTAAAGCTATTGCGGTATGAAATAATAGTCCAAATAATAAAATATAATTCTTGAATAACTTACTCCAAACGAGAAATGAAAAACTTATTTGATACAAAATCACAAGGTAGTTAGTTATAACTATTAGAGAAATTGGAATTTCACTTATATTGTTATATATAAACGGAAGAGAATAGTCTGGAACAGAAAGAGTGTAGAAAAGTGCCGTTCCTTCACTCCACAGTTCAACTCTAATCTTATTTACACCAGCAACTAAATAAACCAAACATAGCTGTATCCTAAGAAGTAAAAGAAGACTCTTGTTGATATCCGGAATGGGTATATTTGGTTGAAAGCGTTCAAGCTTCGAATCAATATTTACAAAAATTAAAAAGAATAAAAAGATGTGGATAAGATTGTTTCCACCATCCAAAATAGGGTAGCAGTAATTGTCTAAGTTTAAGACTATAACATACGTTAGTATTCTGAGAAAAAAATGATTGTATTTAAAAACAGACAGGGTGGAGATCGTTAGTATTAGTATCAAAAAAGAGAAGTTCAATATTTCAGATTGAGCAGTAGTTAAAATTTTAAAAATGCCGATATCGAGATAAGCAATAATACTGTGGTTTACGAAGTTATTCGTATCAAAAAAGAAGCTAAAGTCTAACAGCAATACTATGTAGTTATAAATTAACCAAATACTGACAGCAACTTGAGTATTTGCAAGAAATCCCTTGGTGCTCATTTCTCTATTTCTCCGCTTAACGGTATCAAAATAGATTCACCCCATATTTTTTTATCTTTTCGTTTTGAAAAGTCTTTTACACGATTATATTCGATAGCAATCATAATATCTTTTTCCATTCCTAATTCTGAACACACTGAGATACCAACCTTTAGGGCCGGTATTATTGCGTGGGAGCTCCTTGTGTTATCGAGAGCTTTATTGAGACAAGATATTTCATTTTTACATTTAAGTGCTTTGATATTTTGACTATATGTTTCTATTAACTCTCTTGCAATATTTCTGTAGATATAGATGCCTTTACCATAGGAAAGAAGTCTAAAGAAATGATGATCCTTTAGCATTTTTTCTGAGGGATCAATCCAGCCACTTTTTTCACCTTTAGAGGAAATACATTTCACAAGAAACCGAGTTACTGAAGTTGCAGGATCTGGGGCAAATAATAACCAGCTTTGATGAAAGAGAGGGAAGATCGAACGATTAACAAACCCTGAGTAGTAATTGGTTAGGGGATTTTTAGGGGAAAGGTACAAAATAGTAAGTACTAGATAGGAAATAAGAAGAAAGTTAGTAAAGTATTTAAAATATTTCATTATTGAATATAAGTTTACCATCTCAATTATGGTTTTCGATATTTAAAAGTGATTTTTAAAAATCACCTTTATACATATTCATCTGTAAAAAAATAGACTCTTTATCGCCTATTTGCTGAAGAGCGTTGTTTGGTTACGTTTTCTCTTTTTTATAAGCCTCAAAAGGTTTTTAAGGAGCTCAGGAGCGAAAGTTTTAAACTTTCTGTACAATGAAGGATCATACGCTACGAGTTCATTAATAGACCTAAGCATAGTAAGACATTTAAGATAATATTCTATATTTCTTTTAAATTATTTCGAAGTGTTCATTTTTCTATGCTCTGTAGACTTGAAACCAATTAGCGAAGCCGTGTAAGTATGTACTCTACCACCCATATGCAAATCAAGGTTCTTCAGACTATTTTCTACTTTTTAAGGTCAATTCCTGAAATTTTTACCCGGGTGTCTAAACTTTAAACACTTTCCTACATGAGCTGCTTAAAGTAGTCGACTATATAATGGCTCAATTCTTGCATTTAGCTCTAGTAAGTGGGGGGCTTAATATGAATATTTTTAAAACATTTTTTTTAATTGTGATTTTAACATCGACAGCTTTTGGAGAAGTGTATACTCCTTTAGAGATTCAAGAGCTAAATAGGGAAATTCAAAGAACAATAAGTCCAAAAGAACCTTGCATCGTCAAAACGACAGAGGCCGCGAGCCTTTCTTTATCTTTACGGGATAATCTAAAAGGTTCTTATCCTACATTTTCAACTTTTCAGCCTAATAAAAAAATTGAAAAACTTGCTCAACAACCAACAATGGAAGAGTTTTTATTACAAGTTAGCAACGAAAGAGCTTTGAAAGAAGTAACTGAAGATCTTAACAAACTATCCTATCAAGACCTTTACGATATGCTTTCAGAAGAGCAGCAAATAAAACTCACAGAACTTGTTAAAGAATTAGAGATAACAGATGAGGAATTAGCGACAATCCACTGGGACATTTCAGAGAACGATGAAGAGTTATCTATTCGCTTAGTTGAACAGTTTGTAGACCCAGCTCTAAACCCTGAAGAACCTCACAAAAAATGGCGCATCCAAGTATATGGAGGGATTTCTTCCGTGCAATCCATGTTAGCGATTTTAGGGGGAGACACATATTTACATACAAAACCAGAAGTCGGTATTGCCGGTATTGAGGTAGGGCGAACACTCGTTAATCGATTCAGAGGATCGAACTGGGATATTGAGGCCACTGTTGGAGCCTCTCATTACTTTGATAAAGAGTCGGGGAGTGGAAATTCTGTGAATGGAGCTATTCGATTTGTTTATAATACAAGTGTTCATGGCTCAAGAACATACTTCTCACTAAGTGAAGGGCTTTCGTATGCAGATACACCTCCTTCAACTGAGAGTTCTAATCCATCAGGAGAGCAATCGAACCTTTTGAATTATATAAAAATAAGTGCGGGAATTAATATTGGTGATCTATTAAAAAAATCATCTCTAAAGAATTGTTATACAGGAGCTAGTATTGAACATCGCTCAGGGGTATTTGGAACTGTAGATGCTTTTGGAAATGTTTATGGTGGATCAAATTTTATGACAATTTTTTTAGAGTGTAGAAAATAAGGAACTTTAATGAAAAATTTAATTTTAGTAATTTGTTTATTTATATCGGTGAATACTTTCGCAAAAACTATTAACTGTAGTGTGTATAGTGGAAATTATTGTCACGATGATCCTCTTTATGCTGACGGAATTTCAGCTCAGTTAGGATTAATAATAGGTGTTGCTCGTTTTAAGGCCATTTGTGAAGATGGGTATATAATTGATGCCGAAAAATTAGGTGGCTTTGTTCTAGCTCCAGGCATTCAACGGTTTTCCCTTAAATTGACCTGTCCGTTATCAGGTGATGATATCACTGGAAACTATGCTGGATTAAAAGCTAGTCCAGGTGCAGGAGTCGATTTTCTTATAGGTGCACTTCTTAATAAAGAGCGAGCATGTTTCTTAAGAGGAGTAGGTGTAGGAGTCGGAATGAATTTTGTGGCAGGTGGCTTTAAGGTTACTCGTGATGAAAGTCGTATTGAGGAATATAAATATTGTTCTAAAAAGCAAAAGGTCGTTGCAAAATGGGTTTATAAAAAATGCGTAGAAATTGATGATATGGATGTTGAAGGAAAACTTGAAAGAGGGATGATACATAAGATTCCTTATAGTTGTTCGAATTCTGATAAAGCTAAATGTCCTATCGAAAATTATTGCCCAGTAGATATTGGCCTATATCCAAACCATTTATCAGATACTGAGATTAAAGATTTAAGACAAAAACTAAGAGAGCCATTCGTCACAGACTTTGGTTTTCAAGAGGGAGGTCAGATTGATGCTGCTAATGAGTATTGCCACGAGATGGTTGTTGGTCCTGCCCTCGTTAATGAGCTCTCTGCAAGTAAGCACATAGGAAAATTAAAAAATATTTTTACTAAGTTGCAAAACTAATGAGTTAAAAAAGCTATACTCATAAATACGACAACTTTTCTGTTGAACTAGCCAGTCTTCCTCAATAATCATATAATTCGGGGAGTTTGGTCTAGACTCTTTTTTTGTATTGAATAGGCGTAATGAGCTTGCCAGTGTTCATCATCTCTCGGAGGTACTTTCTTGGATTTATTCTCAACCTCTTACAACTCTCAACAATCGAATAAAAAAACATAGCAACGTCTGCACCATTAATCGTTTGATACCCAAGATAATTATCTCTGCCTTTCACGGGACTCCTTAAAATTCTCTCAACTGCATTATTGTCCAGTGGAATATATGGATCTTCTAAAAACAGGGTTAATCCTTCCCATAAATTATGGCAATAAGAAATCGCTTTGTAGTACTTTGACCTATGCATTACTTTTTTCGATTCAAAGTCTAACCATTTTCTGATTTCATCAATCACTTTAGATGACTTTTTCTCGCGAAGCTCTTTTAAGTGTTCAAAGTTATCTGCTTCATATTCAATTTTGTAAAGCTTTGAAACAAGTTCTAAAAACTCTCTGGCTTTTGGGTATTGAGGGACACAATCAAAGAATTTTCTTCTTGCGTGAGACCAACAATTTGCAGACCTTGTTTTGTAATTGTTCTTTTGATATTTTTTATAACCACTGAATCCGTCGCTAATAATAATTCCTGAATATCCTTTCAATATTTCTTCTGCAACTCTGCTTGAGCGAGTGGTTTCATATTGAAAGTAGGCACCCATTTTATTTGTAATTGCCCAGATATAACCATTAGTTTTAGTTTTTAAAAGTTTGCCACCTGTTTCATCAATATGAACATATCCAGAATCTAGAATTTCTTTTTTAATCATGTCTTGAATTGGAGAGAGTTGTAGGTAGAGTTTTTCAGTTAAATTATAGAGCGTTTTACAGCCTATTCTTAATCCTTGCTCTTCCATTAACCTCCTTTGTCTCTCAAGAGGTAAGTGATAGCTAAATTTATCCACCGCCACGTTGATAGCGAAGTCTATGGAGTATTTTGAGCCTTTCGAAAGTTTCTTTGAAGCATTTGCTGTAATAATTGTTTCACAAGCTCTACAGCGGTATTTTTGCCTCTTGTGGCGCTTTTCAATATAGGTTCGCTCGACCACATCAATCTCAACTGACTCTTCAAATTGTCCTTTTATTGGACTTAATTTATTTTCACAACTTGAGCAAGAGCAAGTAGCAGGGGATCTATTATCACCAATATTGTGAATAATTTCTTGAACGTCTAAATTTGATTCAAAAGAATCGCTACTTTCAATATCATCAATTTGGTTATGAAGAAGTCCTGCTGAAGAGTCTTTGACTGGCCTGTCTGGATTTAACTTCTCACTGCCTTTGAAAATAAAACGATTCTTTAAAATTGATAGATTATCGTTAAGAATTAATCTCGTTTGTTCATGATTAAAGGATTCTTGCTCAAGGTTTTTAATTTTCTCTTGAAGTAAAAGATTTGAACCATGAAGCACCTTCGCTAGTTCTCGTAAGTAGTCCAGGTTAGTTTCACTTTCAATGTTTAAATTAGTTTCTTTTGGCAAGTATCAATTCCATTTGATTTAGCTTTTTTCTTCAAGGGAGATGCTAATGTGGTCTCCACTAAAAAGCAATTCTAATTCTTGAATTGATATTTTTGAAACTTCATCTAGGTGAGTAGAATATCCAAAAGCTTTAACAAGAAACTTTTTATGAACCATTAATATTCCACTGCCGTCGTATAGAATTATTTTTGAGCTAAGTCGATTTCTTGCAATAAATACAAACGCAGCTCCTGAGTAGATAAAATCCTCACCAAACTTTTCTCTAATGATGGCGCAAAGCCCTTCGTGATTCTGATTAATTTTAATAGGTACTTTAAATAGAAATATTGGGTTTTTCATTGGATTAAAGATCATAGTTTTTCCTTTAATGTGGAATATTTTTCCAAATTGGTCTTAATTTGAGTAAAAATGAGTCATTTTTTTGGGCATTAAGTTGGGTCACCTAATGCCCTCGCTAACTGCGGTGATGAAGTGCATTTTTGTAGCAGACTTTAAGTAATTGAAATTCTTTGTTCTTGTCTTGGCGCTTCCAGATTTTCCCTGCGCGAATCCATTGTTTAAGAATGCCAACATCAATCCCGGTTAATTTTGAGAGTTCCTGATAGCATTTGAAGTCTCTAAGGTGGTCTATTAAGAGATATCAAAAGTCCCAGGAATAAGTTTTTCTTCGTACATTATTGGCCATATCTTCTTTATGCCACTTAATGTCCTCTTGATGATGTTTTTTGATGTAAGCGAGACTTTCTTCTTTTGAATCAAACATAAAACCTCCATGTAATTGTTTATACAATGGACATTACGTTTGAAAATCGTTGGATGCTAGAGGGGGTCTACTACACGCTTACGAAGCCGTATTT
>JAONMX010000053.1 GCA_028378565.1 Bacteriovoracaceae bacterium | reverse complement strand
TTTCCATGGTTTTTGGATCGAGACCAATTTGACCTGAGAAGTAGAAGACACCGTTATGCTCAACACCCTGTGAGTATGTTCCCACAGCGGCTGGTGCATTTTCTGTACTGATAATTTTTTGCTTCATTTTATACCTACTATTTCTTTTCACTAGTTGCCGTAAGGGCAGTTAAGTTACACATATTGATAATCTCTGCCACTGTTGCCGTTCTTTGAATAATATTTGCAGTGGATTTCATCGGTACAAGAATTGGTCCAATAGCCGAAGCATCACTTAGTTGTGAGAGAAGTTTATAACTGATGTTTGCAGAGTTTAGTTCTGGAAAAATGAGAACGTCAGTAGGTCCATCAAGAGTTGAAAAGTTAAAGAGCTTATCAAGGATTGCTTTATTAACGGCAATATCCGCTTGGAGCTCTCCATCAACAGTCAACTCAGGGTATCTGCTCTTTGTTAAGGTAACAGCTTTTTTAACTTTCTTTGAAACGGGATGATTATTAGACCCAAAACTTGCAAAACTTAAGAATGCTACTCGAGGATCTCGTCCCATAAGTTGTTTAAAGAGGTTTGCTGTGGTTCCAGCAATTTCTGCAAGGTCTTCTGAGTTTGGATCAATCTGACAGGTACAGTCTGCAAAAAAGAGAACTCTATTTTTGAAAACTAAAATATAAATACCGGCAGCTTTAATACCATCGTCAGTACCAATGACATTGATAATTGGTTTAAGACAAGAGCTGTAATCTAGAGTAGGTCCACTAATAACACAGTCTGCTCTTCCTTTTCTTACCATCATAGAACCAAAGTAATTTTCTTGCTCCATCATATCTTCAGCGTGATAAACACTAACACCATTTCGTTGTCTCATTTGAGTAAATTCCATGTAGTAGTCGCTAAAGCTTTTATCTTTTGAAGGTTGAATAATTTCAAGGTCGTGTAAATTTTCAAGACCTAATTCAGTCATCTTATCTTTTATTTTATCGGGGTTACCTAAAAGGATTGGTTCGATTCTACCTTCTCTGTTTATCACATCAGCAGCTTGTAGAATTCGAGTATTGAGTCCTTCTGCAAAAACCATTTTTACTTTATTCTTTCTCTTTCTAACCTGAGAAGTAAGTCTATCTCTTAGGTTTTTCATAAAAGATGTTGTTTGGCTTAATCTATTTTGTAGGTTTGCCGTATATTCTTGGAAGTTTTCAATATTAACTCTTGCGACACCACTGTCCATAGCTGCTTTAGCAACGGCAGGTGTAACTCTGGTGAGCACTCTTGGATCAAATGGCTTTGGAATAATATAATTTTTACCAAAAGAGAAGTCTTGGTTATCGTAGGCCATCTTCACTTCATCTGGAACTTCTTCTTTTGCAAGGTCAGCGAGTGCCTTTACTGCAGCGATTTTCATCTCTGCGTTTATTTTTCTTGCTCTTACATCTAAGGCTCCACGAAAAATAAAAGGAAAACCTAATACGTTATTTACTTGGTTAGGAAAGTCACTTCTTCCTGTTGCCATGATGGCATCATCTCTTACTTCGGCAACTTCATCTGGATAGATTTCAGGTTCAGGATTGGCCATGGCAAAAATGATTGGATCTTTTGCCATTGTCGCAACCATTTCTTTCGTGAGTACACCTCTTGCAGAACAACCGATAAAAGCATCGGCACCTTTCATGGCATCAGCTAAGGTTTTTAAGTCTCTTGAAGTTGCAAACTCTTCTTTATATTTATTCATTCCAGCACCGCGACCTTTGTAGATCACACCTTTGGAGTCAGTCATAATAATATTTTCTCTTTTAACACCCATGTCGATAAAGAGTCGGGCGCAAGCAATTGAAGCAGCTCCAGCACCAGAGAAGACAGCGACTACTTCACTTATTTTTCTTTTGGTGATTGTCAGAGCGTTTAGAAATCCTGCAGAAGCAATAATGGCGGTACCATGTTGATCATCATGAAAGACAGGAATCTCCATTTGTTCAACAAGTTGAGCTTCAACTTCAAAACACTCAGGGGCTTTAATATCTTCAAGGTTGATTCCACCAAAAGTTGGCTCTAATGTTTTAATAACATTTACCATTCCCTCAACAGTTGGTTCATCGATTTCAATGTCGAAGACATCAATATCAGCAAACTTTTTAAAGAGAACGCCTTTACCTTCCATGACTGGTTTACCAGCGAGGGCCCCAATATTACCTAGACCAAGAACGGCTGTTCCATTTGAGATGACCCCAACAAGGTTTCCTTTCGCCGTATACTTGAAAGCATCATCAGGGTTTTTTGCTATCTCTAAACATGGCCAAGCAACTCCAGGACTGTATGCCTTAGCAAGATCATTAGAACTGATTGTTGGCTTTGTGGCACTAACTTCTATTTTTCCAGGTCGCCCCTCTTCGTGATATCTGAGGGCCTCTAATTTCTGACTTTCGTTATCTCTATTTTTATCATTAGACACTATTTCTACCTTGTTAATTTAGTCGCACTAGAATAGCTAAATTTATCTGAAGTGCCATCCTTGCAATGAGTTAAGTAAGGGATTTTTATTAAAATTTTTTAGATGCGCTCTGCGTTTTTACGAAAAATTGGATAAAGTAATATCCCTAGGCTGGTAAAGAGCATTCCCGCGTATATTTCATCGATATTGACCCAAAATCCTGATCTTTCCATATTGCGCCAAACCGTGGTGGCAATAACTCCAAGTAGGCATGAAAAGACAAATTGATTGTCCTTAATCTTTTGAGGAAAGATATAACCATAAATAACAGGAAGTAATAAGCAGCTAGCGGAATAGCTCCCTAAGGTTTTCCAAACATTCTTAATATTGCCATCAAAAACAGTAGCGAGAAAAATAGAAAGAACTCCCACAAGAATGGTTCCAATAAATTGCGTTGAGACTTTATTTCTTAATTTCTTAGGGGCCAAGTCATAAGAGATAGTGGTGCCGGCTAAGAAGAGGTAACTATCAAGTGTTGAAAGAATCGTCGCCACAATACCCGCGAGAGCAAAACCCCTAAGCCCATCAGGTAAAACTTGGAGTGCATAAATTAAGTAAGCTTGATTTGGCTGGGCCTGGGGAATTGTTGCTGCTGCATACATTCCTCCAAGGGTTGTACAAATATCAAAACAAACCCAAACGAGAGTAGAAATAAGAATCCCTTTCTTGGCAACTTTGGGAGATTTGGCGGCAAAGCATCTTTGATAAAAATTGGGATCAACGAGAGTTGATAAGGCTATAAAGCCCCAAACTAAAGTTACCGCTAAAGACTGGCCACCGGTGGGAGAGAAGTGGGTTTCTGGAAGGTTTGCACGAAGAAAATCAAGACCACCAAAATGAAAGACACTAAAAACGATAACCAAAACCACTGCCGCACACATCACAAAGAATTGAATAAGATCAGAAAATACGACACTTCTTAATCCTCCCCAAATGGAATAGATAAGAACAAAGAAAACCCCTATGAACATGGAGATTAGAAGAGAGTATCCTGTGAAGGTTTGAATTAAAATCCCTAGGCTAATGACATAGGCGATTGGAAGAACGTTAAAGAAATTAAAAATTCCACTTAGCTTTCCGCTTTTAGGGCCAAACATTTTTCCTATGAGGTCTGGTAAAGTTAAGGCTTGATAATGAGAAACTTTATTGACGATAAAGAAAGCAAAGAGAATATAGGCAATATACCAAAAAATTCCTTGAGTTAAAAAACTATAGATTCCTTTTTCAAAACTAATTCTTGTAACACCAAATATTCCACCATACCAAGTGGCCACTAAAGTAGCGACAAACAAGGGAAGGGTTAGCTTTCGCCCCATGATTAGATGATCAATGAGTGTCTCTTTTTCCGAGGCTCCTGAGCGAAGCCGTCTTTGTCCCCAAATAACACTGACAATTGTAATCACAATAATGAAGATAAAAACAAGCCAGTCAAGTTGGGATAAAATGTGGGTAAAATCAAGAGAATGCTTAAGAGAATTCATTTTAACTCCTTTCGGTAGTGTTAACTACATCAAGTTCAAAGGGTCGTAATTGATATTACCTCTCAGCCTATTGGCTCCCCCGTGTTTTTTTACTAATATAGTAGATACTTATTAAGAAGAGAAGGGAATATGACAATTACTCAGTTAAATTATGTTTTGGCGGTAGAAGAGCACAGGCACTTTAAAAAAAGCGGCAGATTCTTGCCATGTCTCTCAACCAACTTTAAGTATGCAAATACAAAAACTAGAAGAAGAGCTAGGCCTTATTATCTTTGATAGAACAAAACAACCAATCATTCCAACTGCAGATGGCGAAAAATTAATTCAACAAGCTCGAAGGGCCATCATCGAATTTAACAGGATTGAAGAAGTGATTTCAGATAATGAGTTGTCAGGAACTTTTCATGTGGGAGTTATTCCAACATTAAGCCCTTATGTCATACCACTTTTTTTAAAAGACTTTATTGAAAATTTTCCTAAAGTTGATCTTAAGATTGAAGAAATGAAGACGGAAGATATTATTACCGGACTTGAACGAGATGAGATTGATGCAGGAATTTTAGTAACTCCACTTCATAATAATCAATTTGTTGAGAAGCCTCTCTTTTATGAAAATTTCAAGCTATACGTATGTAAAGATCATGTTTTAAGTAAAAAAGAAAAGATTAAAGAAAAAGATTTAAAAGAAGATGGACTTTGGATTTTAAATGAAGGTCACTGTTTTAGAGATCAGGTTTTAAATATTTGTAAGTTAAAGGCAATGCCTACAAAGTCTTTTACCTTAGAGTCTGGAAGTCTTGAAACCCTTATGAGACTAGTCGATACAGCTGGTGGTTATACGCTCATTCCAGAAATGGCCACCTTAAATATAAAGAATGATGCTAAAAAATATATTAGGAGCTTTGAAGGGGCACAACCTGTGAGAGAAGTTTCCATCGTTTATAGTCGGTTGTTTCTTAAAGAGAAGCACATAAATCTTTTGGAAGAAATTATTTTAGAAAATGTTCCAAGCTGTGTTGAAACAAGAAAAAATAAATTATTAAAAGTAATTAATATCTAACTAGGGACAAAGTGAACCTAGTGACAGAGTTGCACTCCTTTTTATTCACCTTCATACAACGTGAAATATCTATTTTTAACTATTTAGAAAGTTTACTGACAAGTGCTGACAGTGAGCTTTTGTAAGTGTCTTACTTAGAGGATATGGGCTTTAATGCTTAGGATTTCTCGATAACTCTTTCAATGAGTATCGAATCATTCGTGGCAAAGGAGGGACCATGTCTTATAAAAATGAGAGTTCAAAGGGCAAATTTCAAAAATTGTTTTTCATCTTACTCGCAATAGTTATCACAGGTTGTGGTAAGCAAAGTGAGGATGCTGGACAAGCACAAGTAACGACAGGTTCAATCATAGTAGGTGATCTAGGATGGCGAGAGATTAACACTTCAAGTTCAAGTGTAATGAAAGAAAATGCTAAAGCAGTCGCAGATGTAGATCTTCCTGTTATGGGAAGTCGTTGTACTGGCTTTTTGGTAGCAAATAATGTCTTAATGACAAATCAGCACTGTATTCCTACAGCGTCTCACGCGAGAGGAGTCACTGTTACTTTTGATCATGTGAAAGGTGTGAGTAAGTCAGCTCAAAAAAGATTTAAGTGTGATAAGTTTATTGGTAATGACAGTAAGTTAGACTTTGCTCTATTAGAATGTGAAGGAAATCCTGGAGCTGAGTATGGAGTAGTAGAGCTTTCTGATGATACTGCTTCTGTAAAAAGTAATATCTATGTTGTTCAGCAAAATTGTGATTACTATAGTGATCGAAATTGTGATTGGACCAAGAAGTATTCTACTGGGCAGGTAACAAAAGTTGCTGATGAGTATTCTCATAATGCAGATACTCTTGGTGGATCTTCTGGTAGCCCTGTTTTTTCAAGTTCAAGTAATAAAGTCGTAGGGATTCATCATGCAGGTTATGGAAATAATGGAATGGGAAGAGGATACGAAAACTATGCTGTTCCGATGAATAAAATTGTACAACATATCCATACATATTTTCCACAGGTTCAATTAGGTCAATCATCAGGTGGAAGTACTCCAACACAACCGTCAGGACCAAAAGGCAACGATACAATGGAAGGCGCAACAAAGCTTTCTGGAAGTAAGAGAGTAAGAGGATCTGTTTCGAGCTCAAAGGATGTAGACTTCTTTAAATTTACCGCTTATTCAAAAGTTACTGCAACATTAACTTTCTCTCACTCTGATGGAGACTTAGATATGTACTTGGTTGATAGTAATGGAAATGTTGTTGATAAAAGTGAAAGTATATCTAATAAAGAATTCTTTTCTAAGAAGGTTAAGGCCGGAACATACTATGTTTTAGTAAAAGGTTACAAAGGTGCAACAGGAAAATACTATTTAGATATTGATTAGAATAAGTTTCAATTGATGATAAAAAGCCCTTGTAAGAGAGGGCTTTTTTTATTCCTTATCTTTGAAAAACTTATGGGCCCTCGACTCACTCCAATAATTAAAACCACCTTTATAACTCATGAAGCCTATATGACCTCCACTTTTAGTGATTTCCAGAAATAAATTAGGATTATGTTTTGCTTCTTTTAATGGAAAGCATTCTCTTGAAAGAAAAGGGTCGTCTTTTGATTGAACGAGTAAAGTCGGTACGCTGATTTGATGGAGGTACTGAAGTGAGCTAGCAACTTTGTAGTAATCTTTTCCATCTTTAAAACCGTGAAGGGGAGCTGTTACCACATCGTCAAACTCATAGAAGTTCTTAGCACGATCTACTTTCTCAAGATCGATTCCGTCTAAGCTCATGATTTTATCTTTTTGATGAACCTTCTTTCTCATAGTATTTAAAAAAGATTCAGTATAAAGCTTTCCAATCTTAGACTTCTCAAGTTTATCTACAGAGCCAGCTAAGAAAACGGGTGAAGAAAAAATCGCAGAGGCAACAATTTGTGAAGGAATTGATTTGCCTTTGTAGCCTAGATAAAAAGCAGTAATATTTCCGCCAAGACTAAAGCCCATAAGACGAATTTTTTTATATCCTCTATTGATCGCATATTGAACAACTTCATCAAGGTCATCAATGCTTGCTCCGTGATAAAATTGCGGAAGCTTATTAAGTTCGCCACTGCAAGACCTCATATTCCAAGCAATAATGTCTTTCTCTTCTAAAGCCGCGAAGTACTTTGTCATACCTCTAATATAAGGAGAGTTGGAGTCTCCTTCTAAACCGTGAGTGAGAATAATACATTCATCAGAACCACAACTATTTATGTCTAGATCTAAAAAATCAAAATCTCTTGTATTAATTCTTACTCTTTCAAATGTCACACCAGGAACTTTACGAAAAAAATATGGATAGATCGTTTGGACATGTCCATTGTTCATCATTTTTGGTGCAATGTAGTTTGAATCGATAATAGGCAAAAAAACTCCCTTCTTCCTTACGGGTCGATGTCTTAATTATAGCGAATTAAAGCAGGCTTAGTACGGAATTGGTATATTTTTCTTTATTTAGACGGCCAAATCACCGAGAGCCCGAAAGATCCTCTCCATAAAGAGGTCATAGTTAAATGGCTTCGAGATGATATTTTTTGCCCCAAGGATGACTGCTTGTTTAACAACTTCTGCCTGTAAATTACCGGAAATAATAACGAAGGGAATCTTCTTGGTTTTTGCTCTAGATTTCAATTCCTTAAGAACTTCAAGACCACTCTTCTTAGGCATAACGATATCAGCTATGACTAAACCGATCTCTTGGTTCTTTAGTTTAAGTAGGGCCTCTTGACCATCATGTGCTGTAACTATTTGAGCTGTACTAATCCCTGACTTCTCAAAGTACTTTTGTATGAGGCTTATAATCTTCGGCTCATCATCAATGATGAGTATCGGTTTCTTGTTGAGAATAGCAGTTATTAATTCATTCGTTTGCATAGAATGATTTTATCATTAGTCTTGAATCCCACCCCCTTGAAATGCATTTGAACTATAAAGTATCGAGTCTTCAATAGGATATATAATTTGATGATAGTCAGCTGCTTCAAATATTATGAAAAGTTGACAACTTTCTGTGTTTTTCGTCCATTTTAAACATATTTGCTTTTCCTCATAAAAATCATCTTAAGCCACTAAGTCATTACTATTACTAAATTTCTTCAAATTTCTACCTGATAATTGCTTCCTATATAAGGATTCACCTTAGGATTAGAATATGAAGAATTTAAAACATAAGTCTATTTATTGTTTTTTGATACTGTGCCTTTCAGTTGTGAATATTGCTGAAGCAAGGAGAGGACATAAGTATCATAAGAATCACAAGCTCAGTAAGAAGAC
>JAONMX010000051.1 GCA_028378565.1 Bacteriovoracaceae bacterium | reverse complement strand
GGGGAAACTAAGAGATCAATCTTCTGAATGGTATTTAGATGGAAAAGCTACAAAAAAGAAATTAGATGTAGGAATTGTTTTTATAAATCCCTTTGGTAGTAATTCATTTCATTTAACTCCAGGTTTTAGAAGAACTTGGATAGACTCTCACCTCTCTCAATTAAGTGGCGATTATAAGAAGCTATTGGCCCAGTACACGCAGATGCTGCGATTTCGTAATAACTTACTAGGAAAAAAGCCAAATAAGTTTAGAGAGCAAATTTTGGCCTCTGATCCACAATTTATAAAAACGAGTATTGAACTCACTAATTTAAGAATTGAATATATCAATCAATTAAATCCGTTAATAACAGAAACCTTTTTTAAAATATTTTCTGAAGAGCATGAATTGATGATTTCTCTCGATTCAAAAGTTGCTGGTTGTAATGAGGAATTTTTGCAGAAAATCCTTCATGAAAACTTCGAAAAAGATATAATAATCGGTCACACTAGTTACGGAATTCATAAGGATGACTATGTGCTTCTTTTTGATGGTTTAAATTCCTTCGATTACTGCAGTTTAGGCCAACAAAAGATGTCTTATTTGAGTCTATTATTTGCCTATATAGAGCTATTTAGGTATAAATTTAAGACTTTTCCTATTGTTTTAATTGACGATGTTTCGGGTGAATTAGACAAGTACAGATGGGGGCGATTGGTATCATATTTAGAGTCCAGTGAGTTCCAAGTTTTAATCACCACGGCCAACGAAGAATTCAAACAAGAGTTGGAAAAAATAAAAGGTTCAGTTCGCTTTTTTGTAAGCAACGGATCTACACAAAAACTATCTTAAAATTTTAGAAACATGGGAGTTTCTTTGGAAAATACATCAGGCTCAATTTCAAAAGTTGGTGAAAAGTATACCGCCGACCAAATTAAAGTACTTGAAGGTCTAGAAGCAGTTCGAAAAAGACCAGGTATGTATATCGGAGACACTAGTTATCGAGGTCTCCATCACTGCGTTTACGAAATCGTTGATAATGCTGTTGATGAAGCATTGGCTGGCTATTGTTCAGAAATAAAAATAATTATCCATGTTGATAACTCTGTAACTGTCATTGATGACGGTCGTGGTATTCCTGTTGATATGCACACAGGTGAAAATATTTCAGCTGCTGAGCTGGTTTATACAAAACTTCATGCTGGTGGAAAATTTAACGAAGAAGGTTCAGCCTATAAAGTTTCAGGTGGGCTTCATGGTGTTGGTGCAGCAGTTGTTAATGCTCTATCAAAATGGGTTAAGTTAGAAATTAAGAAAAATGGAAAATTACATGTTCTTAAATTTGAAAGAGGAAATGCAGTTGCCCCTTTGAAAATTACTGGTGAATTGGATAACGAAAAAGAAACAGGAACTGCAGTTACATTCAAACCAGATAATGAAATTTTTGAAGTACATGAATATAATTACGATACATTAGCAAATAGATTTAGAGAGATGGCTTTTTTAAATAGAGGTTTAAAAATTTCTTTAAAAGACGAAAGAAATGACAAAAAAGATGTATTCCATTATGAAGGCGGACTCACAGAATTTGTTAAATATTTAAATAGAGCAAAGACTGCAGTTCATAAAGATCCAATTTATGTTTCTCAAACGAGAGAAGATTACGAAGTTGAAATAGCCATGCAATGGACTGATAGTTACTCAGAAAGTTTATCAGGTTATGCCAATGCTATTTGTACTCCAGGTGGCGGAACACATATTTCAGGATTTAAAACAGCACTAACAAGAGTTCTAAATTCATATGCAAAAGAAAATAATTTATTAAAAGGTATCAAAACCAATTTAACTGGTGATGATATGCGAGAAGGTATTACAGCAATTATCGCTGTTAAACTTCCAGAACTTCAATTTGAAGGACAGACAAAAGACAAGTTAGGAAACTCAGAAGTTGAAGGTATTGTTAACTCACTAGTTGGTGAATCACTAAAAAAATATCTAGAAGAAAATCCAAATACTGCAAAAACAATTATTAAAAAATCTGTTGATGCTGCAGCTGCTAGAGAAGCAGCAAGAAGAGCAAGAGAACTTACAAGAAGGAAGTCTGTACTTGAGTCAGGTGGTCTTCCAGGTAAAATGGCCGATTGTCAGGAAAAAGATCCTGCACAATGTGAAATTTATATTGTGGAAGGGGACTCTGCTGGTGGGTCAGCAAAACAAGGTCGAGATAGAAGAACGCAGGCTGTTCTTCCACTTAAAGGTAAAATATTAAACGTTGAAAAAGCACGTTACGATAAAATGCTTGCTAACAATGAAATTAAAATGTTGGTTCAAGCAATTGGTACTGGGATCGGAAAGGATTCTTTTGATATAGCAAAACTTAGGTATCATAAGATTGTTATTATGACTGATGCTGACGTGGATGGGTCTCATATTCGTACTCTTATTTTAACTCTGCTTTATAGACAATTTCCGGAGTTAATAGAAAACGGTTATATCTATATTGCTCAACCACCATTGTATAAATACAAGAAAGGTAAAACCGAAAAATATCTTAAAGATGATAAAGAATTACAGGAATTTTTAGTTTCTAATGCGGTTTCGGGAACAGAAATAAAAATTGATAATGCAGAAGTAGATAAGGAAGAAGTTAAGAAATTAATTTCTAAATATTCTGGTTATTATTCAAATCTCGAAAGTTACGACATTCACTTTGATACCATGTTGTTGAGAGCGATAATTGAAAGAACTGAGATTAATGGTGAAACTTTAAAAGACAGATCTGTCATCGAAGGTGAAGTTAAAAAAATAGAAGATTATTTAAATGCTAAAGAAGCTGAAACACTTAAGCATTATACATTTGATATTACTGAAGATAAGGCTCATGAGAGTTACTTTGTTAATGTAACAGTTAAAACAACTGCAAGAATAAAAAGATTTAAATTAAGTGAATACTTCTTAGGAAGTTCTGAATTTAATGATTTATTAAATGGATATGAAGGAATTAGAAAATTTAAAGATTCCAATTTTCATGTAACTAGAGAAAAAGGTGAAAATTTAGAATTTGAAAAACTTTCTGAATTTGTAGAATTTGTAATAGCAGACGGAAAACAAGGTGCTTATATCCAACGATACAAGGGACTTGGAGAAATGAATCCAGAGCAACTCTGGGAAACAACAATGAATCCTGAAAACAGAATACTTTTACAAGTTAAGATTGAAGATTCAATTGAAGCTGATCAAGTATTCTCTGTTTTAATGGGAGATAATGTTGAACCAAGACGAGAATTTGTTGAGAAAAACGCATTAAACGTAAGAAACCTTGATGTCTAAAAGCACTGCTTTTAGAAGTGAAACACACAATAGGATTTAGATAATGAGTGAAAATAACGAAAATACGACACCATCAAACGTAGCACCAGTTTTGATTCAAGATGAAATGAAGTCTTGTTACTTAGACTACGCGATGTCGGTAATTATTGGACGAGCACTACCTGACGTAAGAGATGGATTAAAGCCAGTTCATAGAAGATGTCTCTATGCCATGCATAGTATGGGAAATTATCATAACAAACCATTTTTAAAGTCTGCTCGTGTAGTCGGTGATGTTATTGGTAAGTATCACCCACACGGTGATAGTGCTGTCTATAATACAATTGTTAGACTTGCTCAAGATTTCTCAATGAGATATCCACTTGTTGATGGCCAAGGAAACTTTGGTTCTATTGATGGTGATTCAGCTGCAGCTATGAGGTACACCGAAATTAGAATGAAGAAATTAACAGAAGAAATGTTAAGGGATCTTGATAAGGAAACTGTTGATTGGGCACCTAACTATGATGATAGTTTAAAAGAGCCACAAGTTCTTCCAACAAAAATTCCTAACTTATTAGTTAATGGTTCATCAGGAATTGCCGTTGGTATGGCAACAAATATTCCACCACATAATTTAACTGAAATAATGACGGCTCTTTTAACATTAATTGATAATAGAGAATTAACGATTAATGAGCTTATGGAAATTATACCAGGACCAGATTTTCCTACAGCAGGAACAATTCATGGAACTGAAGGAATTAAATCTGCTTACCATACTGGTAAAGGTGTAATTCAAATTAGAGCAAAAACTGAAATTGAAGAATTTGGTAGAGAAAGAGAGCGAATTGTAATTAATGAGCTTCCTTACCAAGTTAATAAAGCAAAGCTTATTGAAAAAATTGCAGACTTAGTTAATGCTAAAACGATTGAAGGTATTTCAGATATTAGAGATGAGTCTTCAAGAGAAGGTATTAGAGTTTGTATTGAACTGAAAAAAGGTGAGATTGCGAATGTCATCTTAAATAGACTTTATAAGCAAACACAACTTCAAACATCTTTTGGGATAATCTTCTTATCAATTAATAATGGTTCTCCAAAAGTAATGAATATCAAAGAACAACTTCTTTGCTTTGTTGATCACAGAAGAGAAGTTGTTATTAGAAGAACAGTATTTGAACTGAAGAAAGCTAAAGAAAAAGCTCATATTTTAGAAGGTTTAAAAACTGCTGTAGAAAATATTGATGAAATAGTTGAGATGATTAAAAAGTCTGAAGGACCTGTTCAGGCAAGAGAAAAATTAATGAGTAATTTCTCTCTATCAGTAATTCAATCTCAAGCTATTCTTGATATGAGACTTCAGCGTCTAACAGGTCTTGAAAGAGATAAGATTATTGCTGATTACGAAGCAATTATGAACGAAATTGCTAGATTAGAAGAAATTCTTGGATCAGAAGCTTTAATTAAAGGAATTATTAAAGACGAGTTCACAGAGATTCTTGAAAGTTATGGTGATGAAAGAAGAACTGATATTGTCGGTAAAGCTGATGAAATTCAAATTGAAGATTTAGTAAAAGAAGAAGAAGTTCTCGTTACCATTACTCATAAGGGTTATATAAAAAGAATGGGTATGGATACATACAAAACCCAAAAACGTGGTGGAACAGGAGTGAAAGGTGCTTCGGCGGATGATGATTTCTTTACAGATATCTTCTCGGCCAATACTCATTCTACCCTATTCTTCTTCACTTCTAAGGGAACAGTCTTTAGTAAAAAAGTTTATACTGTGCCTGAAGGTTCAAGAACCGCTAAAGGTAGAAATATTGCTAACTTAATTAATATCCCAGCTGGAGAAAAAATTAAAGAAGTGATCTGTATTCCAAACAAAGAAGATCTAGAAAATAAATTTTTAATTTTTGCTACAGAAAAAGGTTTAGTTAAGAAAACGAAGCTAAGTGAATATCAAAATGTAAAACAATCTGGTTTAAGGGCCATCAAGGTTCAAGATGGTGATGCCATTGTTAACGTAAGAGTTACTGATGGATCAAAAGACGTTCTACTTTGTTCAACTTCAGGTAAAATAATTAGATTTGAAGAAACTGATGCTAGACCAATGGGTAGAGTTTCTCAAGGTGTTAAAGGTATAGCTATCGACGACACAGAAAAAATTATTGGAATGGAAATCATTGATGATGCAGTAGAAATTTTATCTGTAACAGAGAATGGATACGGAAAAAGAACTTCAACTTCACAATATAGAAAACAATCTCGAGGTGGAAAAGGTATTTTGGCCATGAGATTAACTGAGAAAAATGGTGAAATCACAGCAATTAAACCAGTTCATAAAAATGATGATCTTATGATTATTACAAATAAGGGACAAGTTATCAGAACGGGTATATCTGGAATTAGTTTAATGGGTAGAACAACACAAGGTGTTCGAATTATTAGATTAAAAGAAGATGAAAAAGTTGTAGCTGTTGAAAAAATCTTAGAGGATGATGATAACGAAGATGAATAAAATCTTAATAATGGGGCTAGCTTTGCTGGCCCCTTTTTTTTATTCATGTGACTTTACTCCGAGAATTCATAAAGAAGTTCTTAAAGCCCAAAATTTAATTGCAAAACAAGAATATCAAAAAGCCATTGATAATTACGAAAAGATTCTAGTTAAAAATCCTCCAAATGAATTAAAAACAAAAATTCTCTATCAAATTGGAGATCTCTATTCTCTCTATCTTTCAAAGAATAAAAAATCACTAAAGTATTACCAAGAAATAAAAGAAATTACTGATAGTCCTTTGTGGTTAGTTAAAACGGAAGAGCGTTTAGGTGATATTAACTTTCTCTATTTGCAAGATTATGAAAAAAGTTTAACTAGCTATAAACTGCTTAGTGAATTTCGCCCGAAACTACAAAAACAAGATTTTTATAGATTTAGATATGGTTTATCACTTTTAAATTTAGATAACCTTTATGAAGCCGCTAATATTTTTAAAGAAATATCTGAAGAAAAAAATAGTGACTATAATATTCAGTCGATTTATCAATTAGGTCTTATTCAATTTCAGATTAAAAACTGGAAGGGTGCGGTTAAGTATTTAAATGACTATATTAAATTGGAATCAAGAAGAGATAATATTGTTCAGGCCAAGTTTCTAATGGCAAATGCTTACGAGACAATGGAAGAACTTAAAATTGCCTACAACATCTACTACTCTATTTTGGGTGAGTATCCTAATACTGAAGTTGTGAATCAAAGACTTGAAAGTATTTATAAAAGAAGAATCGCTAGAAAAAGGTAAATATGAAGATTAAAGGCAGCTGGTTAAAAGTTATGGGGCTTGCGGTTAGTTTACCTAGTACCATATTCGGACTTGCTTGGGGGATGATGGAGCTAGTCAAAATGAATGTGTTTTCAAAGCCTGTCGGATTCAGTATTTTCTTATTAATTATTGCTTACACTTTTTACATGATGATTTATTATGCACGTAATAAAAAAGATTAATTTAAAGCTTTTCCTGCCAGTATCTCTTGGTACTCTTTTAATATTTTCACTATTTTGCAATGGTTTAACTGAAATATTGGTTCTTATTGGTGTTCATGTTGCAACGCTTCTTAATCTCTATATGTTGATGTTCGTAGTAGATAGATTACTGCTTTCACCAGATGTATTGGCCTCGAAAAATATCGATAAATTCAAAGTAGTTAGCTACTTTTTACTGAAGATTTTTGTCATCTTCTTTGCCCTATCTTTGGGTGTACATTTCATTGGTAATAGGATAATTATACCTCTAATAAATTACGTAATTCAGATATTTGTGCTTGGAATCAGTCTTAAGAGATAGGACTTTTCAGTAGGAAATTTAAATGAAAAAACTTTTTACACTTCTTATTACATTATTAACATTACCTGCATTTTCAGCCGGCGGATTCACTTGGTTTGGTGGATTATCTGAAGCAATCAATGTCAAAGGACATGTTATTACTCTTATTTTTATAGGTTTAATGCTTACTTTAGTAGGTATTATCTATCGTTCAAAAATTTCAAAAATTTCAAAAGTTTCAAACGAAGTTATTCCTGACAAAGGAATTACTTTTAGAAATATTTGTGAGCTATATGGAAACTTTATCTATGGTCAATGTAAAGCGATCATTGGAGAGAAAGAAGCTCCGATTTATTTTCCATTTATTGCAACAGTTTTTTTAGTTATCTTAGTATGTAACCTTATTGGACTTATTCCAGGGTTCTTACCACCAACAGAATACCTATCAACAACATTAGCGCTAGGTGCGTTTTCATTTATTTATTACAACGTTGTTGGATGTAAAGAACAAGGTGTTGTTAATTATGTAAAACACTTTGCAGGCCCACTTTGGTATCTTGCTATTTTAATTTTCCCAATCGAAATTATTTCAAACTGTATTAGACCACTCTCACTTGCTCTACGTCTTAGATCAAATATGATGGGTGATCATATTGTTCTAACTCAATTTTCTGAGCTTGTTCCACTAGTTGTTCCAGTTATTTTTATGATTCTTGGACTTCTAGTTTCATTTATTCAAGCTTATGTTTTTACTGTTTTAACCATGGTTTATATCCAAATGGCTGTTGTTCATCACGATCATGATGAAGAGCACGCTCACTAGGAATAGACCCAATTTATATAACTTTAAGGAGTTAAAAATGAAAAAATTATTAGTTGCTGTAATCGCTCTTTTCGCTGCTTCTGCTGTTTTCGCTGAAGGTACTTCACTTGTACAATTCAACGAGTACTCAAAAGCTCCATTTTACTTTCTAGCAATGGCTATCGCTGCTTACGGTGGAACACGTGCTCAATCAAATGCTGCTTCTGTAGCTCTTGAAGGTATGGCTCGTAACCCAGCTGCTGCTGATAAGCTTTTTGTACCAATGATTCTTGGTCTTGCACTTATGGAATCACTTGTGATCTTTACACTTATCACAATCTTCCTAGTATAATTTTAGTTTAAAATTTTAATATACTTTTAAAAGAAGGCCCTCGATCAGAGGGCTTTTTTTTTTAGTTAGCATCAAACTCAAGGCTGACTTGTCTAAAATCCAATTGCCTATAAAATAGCTAGATGATTAAATTAATTTTTATATTACTGTATAAACTGTATAAACTGTATAAACTTTATACACTTTAAAGTCAGATTGTCA
>JAONMX010000050.1 GCA_028378565.1 Bacteriovoracaceae bacterium | reverse complement strand
GGCATTTTTACAGGGTCAACTAGACCCTAAACACTTAAAATTGATCAGATTGGCACCAATCATATTTCTATAACTGACTAATATTACGTTAAAACATGTTGGCACGTAAAGTGTAAATATAAGTATAGGAAGGCCTTAGGCCAGTGCATTTTGGGAAGAAAAGGAGATCGAAAATGAAGGCAAAAGTAAAAACGATGGATGTTAGACACATGATGGCCATACAGATAGCTCATGGGATGACGCTATTATTTATCGCCCTAACCTACTTAAAATATTAGATATGGCCCAGCTGTTTATTGCCAAGGAGCTCCAATGAGCATAGGATCGGGATTAGATACTCAAGACTTAGACTTAAGGAAAAATCCAATGAAAGAAAGCCTTCTCTCACTTGTTACGACAGAAGCACATTCATGCCGACTTTATCTCGAAAGGCTTCATCAAGCAGCTATCAACTTTAGTGACCCATATCATCATCAATCATTTCAGCAAATCGTAAATGAATTTGCCCCAAAGCTAGTTAATCTTTGGAGAAGAAATCTCAATGGCCAATATACAGCTGATGTTGAAGTTATGACCATCAAAGCAATGTCCCAATTAATCAATAAAAGCTTTAATGCTTTTGATGCCCTTGCTCATCTGGAATATTGGGATGACAAAGAAATGACTGCAATGGGGACAACAATTATTAACTTTAGTTATCAATACGCACATGAGCTTCATGATCTTTTAAAAGAGCAAGATCAAGTTGAAATACAACTCCCTAAGACATTTTTTATTCATGACTCTATTGAAGAGGAAGATCTAGAATTTGACGAAGATCATGATGTTGAAGAAGTACTAAGAGAAGTTAAAGACGAAGATGAAGAAGAAAATAACCAAGAGCATACTCCCCTTTTCTATATTGACGAAGAACAAATATATGAAGCTGGAAATGATGATCTAGGAATTATAAAAGGAATCGAAGAAGGCCGAAAAAGAAAGTATGAACAATACTTACTTGCTGGTCATGCCCAAGTTGCTAATGAAGACCTCGATGAAGGACTAACTCTTTTTCAAAGAGCAAAAGGTTTTAAAGAAACAGCAGAAATCCTTACTCTTATTGGTTGGGTCTTTGGGCTACAAAATAAAATTCAAAAAGCGAAGAGCTACTGTCTGTCTGCCATACAGGTAGATCCAGATTATGGCCCTCCTTATAACGATCTTGGTAATTTTCTATTAAATGAAGATCAAGTTGATGAATCATTAAAGTGGTTTTTGTTAGCGAAGAAGGCCACTGAATATCAAAATAGAGAACATCCTTATATCAATTGCGGAAGAGCTTACTTGGCCAAGAGAGATTACACCAAGGCCATGGAGGAGTTTTCTCAAGCTCTTGTCTTAGCTCCTTACAATGAAGAACTTCAGGAAACAGTAGCAAAGATTCAAAAAACTCTCGATAGAGCAAAATTTGATAATACTTCTGATTCACAAGAAGAGAATGCTCCTATATTCTAGTAAGTATGAAAAGATCTGAATTAACAAAATACTTAAATGAAATTTTAAAACCACAACTCTTTAAAGACTATGGACCCAATGGGCTTCACATAGAAGGCCGCGAGAATATAAAGAAAATAGCCTTTGCTGTAAGTGCCACAAAGAAGTCTATTGCTAAGGCCGTACAAGAAAATGCTGATACTCTCATCGTTCACCATGGACTATTTTGGAAATTTCATGGTGTAAGAACAATTACCGGTGCTTTTGCAAACAGAATAAAACCACTCATTCAAAACGATATCAACCTCTTTGGTTATCATCTCCCTTTAGATGCCCATTTAGAAATTGGAAATGCAGCAAGCTTAGCTGCACTAATTGGACTTACTAACTTAAGCCCTTTTGGTGATCACAAAGGTGTTCCAACAGGTGTCTCTGGTGAATTTGCACAACCTATTAAAGTAAATGATCTACAAGAAAAGATAAAAAATATTTTGGACCATGATGTAATGCTCTCAAGTCACAATTCTTCAAAAGCAATTTCGAGCCTAGGTATTATTACAGGCGGAGCAAATGGAGACTGGGTACACTGCCTTGAAAATAATATTGAAGCTTATCTGACTGGTGAAATGAGTGAGCATGACTGGCATGAAGCTCAAGAAAGTGAAGTACATATGTTTGCTGGTGGTCATCACGCAACTGAGAAGTTTGGCGTTCAAAGTCTTATGAAAAAGATTCAAGATGAACTCGAGATTGAATGCTTTTATATAGACTCTGCTAATCCTGCTTAAACTTTGACTGCAAGAAGCTCATTGCTTCCCCTACTGCAGGTGGCAAGGTCCTTTCACAATTATAGGCCAAAGATATTTTATTAATTAAATCTGGAGCAGATTCTTTAAAACATTTTATCTTATGACCTTGCTTATTCAATTTCTTGATCACGTGTAGTGGTAAAATTCCGACACCTAATCCATTAGAAATCAAAGTCCCCATTCCATGAACATCCATAAGATGAGTTTTAATTCTTATATTGATATTTGCTTTTTTAAAATGGAACTTAAACCATTGCCTAATAACAGGTTCTCCCTCTAAGTAAGCTATATAATCGAGAGTTGAAAAGAATTTATAGTCTTGTTTATAGTTACTTTTAATTTTTAATTTTTTTAAGTAGCTATCACTTCCACAAAGAAATAATCTTTCGAAGGAGAGATCTTCTGTTTTAATAGTATTTGAAAACTCAAAGGAATCAACAATTGCAAAATCAATTCTCCCCTGAAGTAAAAGATTATTCATTTCCGAGGCATGACCATAGAGAATCTTCATAGTGACTAACTTATTTTCACTGGCCCATTCAGACAGAATAGGAAGAATCATATTATTCCCATATTCAATTGGAAGACCAATGGTAATATGACCTTGAATTAAAAACTCTTGGCTACTTAACTCACTTAAAGTTGCATCGAGACCTTGTAACAACGGAAGAGACTTTTCATAAAGCTGCTGAGCTTTTGGAGTCATCATTAACTTTTGTTTCACTCTATCAAATAAGGTAAAGCCAATTAGGTCTTCCAAGAGTTTAATATTTTGACTTACTCCAGATTGAGTCATGTTGAGCTCTTTTGAAGCAGCTGTCATGCTCATATGGCGATAGACAGACTCAAAGACTCGAATGAGGTTTAAATTGATATTTGAAATCATAATACCACCTTAAGTAGTTAAAATCATATATAGTTAATAAGTAGAGCTAATGACAAGGTATCACAATTTATAATTTTTCGAAAGCAAAAATATTGCATAGTATCCCTCCAGACTAGGCCATTAAGGCTTTTGGGAGTAAGTTATGAAAAGCTTGATTAACATTGTGTTGTTGTTTTCTCTAATTGTTTGTTGTGTTGTTTCCTCTCCTAAAGTATTCGCGAGCACTGCTCATGAAATCTATGGTGAGTTAGAGATTAATCTTGATAAAGACTTATTTCCAAAAGCGGCCTATTTACATACAGAGTTTGGAAAAATTGAAATTTCGGTTGATACAATCGATGAAGAAAAAATCGCTCTTTGTGAAGAGGGTGAATTTGTAATTGTAGATGACTTTGCTAGAAGTGACATCTTTCATATCATCAATGTAAATGAGTGCGTAAGATAAGTTTTAGTCTTTAAGCTTTAAGCTTTAAGCTTAGAGTCAGTGTAAATTCAGCAACAGGTTCATCACCAAATTTAGAAGGAACTGTAGCAATAACCTTGACCGGCATATTCATTCGCTCTCCACTTGAAATAACATCTTCCACAAATTTAGCAATTTCAGTTCCCTGAGTATTTGTAAAAAGAGTATCTCCCTCTGCTCGCTTATAGAAATCTGCGTGAAAATCCTTAAAAGCTAATGATATTTTCTTACCACTATTCATAATGTGCTTCATGGCCGTTAAACCACCAGCACAGTCTGCTGCTGCACTAAGAACACCAAAGTACATACTATTCAAGTGATTCTTTGTTTTTCTATTAAGTGGAACCTTTATCATACAGGTTTCATCATCCATTTTTACAACTGATGGTTTGATAAACCAAAGAAGTGGTATTTTTGTAAGTCCGAAGAGACGAAGAAGCGCTGTATCTCTATATTTTTCAGGTAATAAATTAATGACTTGTTTCACTCTAAGACTCCTCGCCCAGTTCTAGAACTCTCTCGTAGGCCCGATCAAGAGCATTCTTTGTGAGTTGTTCTAAATTCGATTTTTTAAATTCTTCAAGTGCTTCATATGTAACACCTTTCTTACTTGTCACTTTATTTCTAAGAGTTTCAAAGTCATCTGAGTCTTCGGATAACATCTTAGAACTACCTAAGAATAACTTTGAAACTAGATCTTTTGCATCCTTATCATTAAGTCCAAGTTCTTTAACGTAATTAAAGAAAATTCTTGCCCATTCAAAGAGATAGGCAGGACCACTTCCTGTAACGGGAGTTAATTGGTCTAACTGATGTTCAGATTCACAATTAAAAACAGTCCCTACTGTGCTAAAGAATGATTTCCAAAAGAGGGATTGCTCATCATTAACACTTTCGCTCTGAGCGACCAGAGTAACACCCTCTCCAAGTTTTGAAGAAGTATTAGGCATGAGCCTAATCACATTGAGACAATTGAAGCGCTTTTGAATTTTTTCAATAGTTGTTCCGGCCAATAAACTAATAATAAGAGTTTTTTTATGAAAGTGAGATACTTTGAACTCATTTAACTGTTGAGGTTTAAAGCCAAGGACAACTACATCAAAGTTACCTTCATTAATCTGATCTTCTAAAATAACAGATCCATTGAAAGGCGCTACAAACTCAGAAGCCCTAACTCCAGTAGGGGTAAAAGCAAATACTTTAAAATCAAACTTCTTTAGGCCGAGAGGAAATAGGGCCTGAACCATGTTACCACATCCATAGAAAGCTATTTTCATAACTCAATCTCCATAGGTGCACCATGCCTCATGGTATTAACAGCAAATGATCTGATATGAATAAAGTCTCTACAAAAGCTTTTGAAGTCTAAAATATCAGGAGCATTAATCGTGTAAAATACTTTTCTCATATATTCGCTATCAATATCATCTGGAAAAATAATGTCGTTATATTTTTCGATCATTCCAACAGGAGCATCAAGAATAATATTTGAGATTCTTTTTGAAGATAAACATTTTTGAGTTTGATCAAGATTAGAGTAATAAACTTCAAAAGTATTTTTAGCAACACCTGATTGATGAAAATAACGTGAAACATTTGACCAAAAGTTAAATGCTTCTTCGTTTCTTGCAAGAATAGTCAGACCTGTTCCAGCAACGAGAGCAGAAAAGGCCCAAAGAACGGTGCTCAGTTCAGGAACTTCATACCATGAAAGAACAATACAGTGTTGATGAGAATGAAGGTAGTTATTATAACTTAACTGCCCTGGAATTTTTCTATTACTGTGTTCTTTTGTAATAAAGTGTTGAGAGTTTTTTTGTACCCAACGTAAATATTTTGCAAAAACTTCTTTTTCATTTGGTCTGAGTTCCCCCACTAAAGATTCATAGTGGTACAGAAAACGATCGATTCCTTTAGAAACTTTCTCAATTCTAAAATGTAGAGGTATCTTATTAGGAACCGCAGGGATTGCGAGGAAATCACTTCCCTCACCTTCAGTAACATCATCTACAGACATGACATTCTTAGTAATATCGCTTGATTCAAAATAATGAAAAGCTTTTAGGTATGACTTACTTCCGGCATTAGGACCGGTACCACTCATTTTAAAACCACCAAATGGTTCAATAGCAACCCTTGCCCCAGTTATTGATCTATTAATATAGATATTTCCAGATTCCATTTTCGCGGTAAGATAATCAATATCATCCTGACTTTGAGAAAAGACACCGCCAGTAAGAGCATACGGAGTTGAGTTATAAATTTCCAAGGCTTGATTTAAATTATCATAACCAATGATGTGAACAACTGGACCAAAGAGCTCGATTTGGGCATAGCTTTCTCTTAAAAGTGCTCTTTTAGCTGGAAGCTCAATTATAGATGGACCAACACAATATCCGGGTAGATCTTCTTGAGATCTATCCACAATTACATTTCCACCAAATTGATTGGCTTCGTAACAAGCATCTTCAACTTGCTTACGAAGTCTCTTTTGGTCCTGCGCGGATATAACAGGATTGATGGCAGTATGAAAATGAAAAGCTTCTCCCACATGAATATCGAGAGTTGCTTCTTTTAATCTTTCAATGAATTTTGATTTGATTGAATTATCAACTATCACTCTTGAAGCTGCACTACATTTTTGTCCAGCGTGTGCAAAAGCAGAATAAAGAATTCCAGATACCGTTTCATCAAGTTCGGCATTGGCCGTAACAATAACAGCATTCTTTCCACCCATTTCGGTAATGGCACGTGCAGGAAAGGTTATATTATGAAATTTATTTTCATATAATCTTTTTGATACCTTGCTGGCAATCATGGTTCCTACGGCACGACTTCCAGTGAAAACAACATCACTTACTTTCAACGATTCCACAAGGGTATTTCCAACAACCTCTCCTAGTCCTGGAAGATGAATAAGTGCATCTTTAGGAACACCTGCTTGATACATGATACTCACAAACTCATTAGCAATGAGTGGAGTTTGTTCTGCACTTTTTAAGATGACAGAGTTACCAGCAACAAGTGGAGCGGCGCTCATACCGCAAGGTATGGCGAGAGGGAAATTCCATGGTGTAATAGCTGCAACAACACCACGACCTGAGCTATTGTCATATTTTCTTTCTTCTCTAGAATAAAAATTTAAAAAATCGATCGCTTCATCTACATCGGCAAGAGCTTCAGAAAAACTCTTCCCTGCCTCATAGACAATAAGAGCACTTAGTCTATTACGATTCATGAGCATAATATCTGCAGCTTTTATCATAATACTTGATCGAGTGATCCAGTCAGCTCTTGACCAACTACCATAGAGATAGGAATTATCTGCAACCTCTATTGCCTTTTTTGCATCTTCTTCTTTTGCGAATTTGATTTTACCCACAAGAAGCTCAGGGTCTGAAGAACTATAAATACTCTGCTCTTCACCTTCGAAGATAAATGCATTATGAAAGAACTGCCCTAAACTCGTTTCCTTATATTTAACAAACTCACTGTATAAAGAATCTTTTTCTTCACCGATATATAATCTTAATGGTGTGATATTGAAAAAATCACTATCAATCTTAAACTGAGATTGATCATATTTAACTTTAGAGAGTTCTTTCTTTTCTTTATGTATCTCAGTTGGAAACTTTATTTGAGTTTTCTTTTTATGAGATCTCATCATTGTGAGGACACCAACTTGAGATGAGTTTTCCATAATTCTTCTTACTAAGTAAGCCATACCAACAAGAAGTGAACCGATAGGTACATAATTTCTTACACACCAACCAAGGTTGGCCATGGCCGTACTTAAGGCCTCATATGTCATATGAAGACATTGGTGTTCAATGTGAGGAGTTTCTGGAAACTTCTTTTCACGTAAAACTCTTGCAAAACAATGATCTGCATAATTATGAGAGGCCAAGCATAATTGGATATGAGGATAGTTCTCATAGGTTTTATAGATTAGTTGTCTAAAATGAATATCTGTTTCTTCTTTGTTTAAAAACTCTGGTGCATCAAAGCTATGGGCATCTGCTTCTACTGTCTCTGCATCCCAGTAAGCACCTTTTACCAAGCGAATGGGCATGATGAGATTTCTTTTCTTTGCCAGTTCTACAATTTCCAGTAAGTGAGGATAAGCATCTCTTAAGTAAGCTTGAAGAACAATTCCAGTGTCTGCAAAATCTTTTAAGTTTTCGGTTTCGAGTAATACCTTACTATAGATTTTAAAAACAATATCACGATAGTCATAGTGTTCAGCATCTATATTAATAAAGACTCTATGTTGTTTGGCCTCTGATAAAATTTTTATTAATCGAGGAGCAACAAGGTTATATGTATGTTCAAAAGCTTCAGGCTTAAAATCACTACAAAGCGCCGATACCTTAATTGAAACATGAGCTCTTAGGATATTTGCTTGATTCTTTTCTCCGTGAGGAATGTGTTGCCCAAAACCTTGGATAAGTTTAATGACCTCGCTGCAATAGTTATCAGCTTCTTTTTCACTAACGACTAATTCCCCTAGTTGATCTAGAGTAACATCTCTTTTTGTATCAAAGAGAGCACTAAAACTTGCTTGAGCAGTATCAATACTCTCCCCAGCGATAAACCTTTTGGCCATAAGCCTAACACTTGCTCTTACAAGTTTACTAAGAACACCAGCAGGAAATAATTTAATAAAGAAAAGTGCAACTTGGACAATCAAAATGTAAATTCGAGGTAGTGATTGATCTTGTCCCTTTTTCTTCAGAGCTTTTGCTTTCCTCGAGTCACTTAACATTCGTCTAAGTGCTTCAATAAGAATTCTTTTGACCTCAACACCTTTAGTGTCATGGTCCAATGAAGGTAGAATTGCCAAGAACTTTAACAAGTGA
>JAONMX010000052.1 GCA_028378565.1 Bacteriovoracaceae bacterium | reverse complement strand
AAACTCTAAAACATCCGGTTGAAGATTTCTAAAATTTGTAACTTGTAATTTATCTATCTTCCATGAATGCATATATTATATTTAAAGTTTAAGAGGCATAATAATACCTAAATAATTAGGATGATTAGATGATTTAACAACAACTGGAGATATTTCATTATTTAATTCAAATGAGATATCGCCATCATCAACGATAGATAAAGTATCAATTAAGTACTTTGCATTGAATCCAATTTCCATTTCCTTTCCATCGTAATCTACGCTTATTTTTTCACGAGCATCACCTAGAGAGGGATGGTTAGCTGTAATTGTTAATTCACCAGCTGTTAGATTAACTCTTATGCCATTTGATTTTTCGTGAGACATAATTTTAATTCTTCTAACGGCATTGAAAAGTGTATTCTTATCAGCTGTCATAAGAAAAGTTGTCTTTGCAGGTATGACTGCTTGATATTTTGGATATTCTCTAGAAATTAATCTCACACTTAAATAATACTCAGTGCCTGAGTGGGCATATAAAAAGCCTTCATCCATAGATAGGGTAATTGGTGCCTCAGATGTTTCAGCAAGTTTCTTAAGCTCATTAACACCCTTACGTGGGATTATAATTCCATTAACTAAATTGTCATTGTGAATATTATCAACTTCAGTATCAATCAATGAAAGTCTATGACCATCAGTTGCTACTGCTCTTAACTTTGAATCTATTTCTTGTAAGTAAATTCCATTTAAGTAAAGTCTTGTTTCGTCAGCTGATATTGCATGTGAAGTTTTTTGAATTATTTCTAATACTTCAGCTGAAGATATTTCGAACTGGTTATCAACATTTGAAAAAGTTAATTGTGGATAATCTTCGTTTTTATAAATTAATAATTTGAAATCTATTTTTCCAGAATTTATTTTTAAAATATTTTCACTACTATCAATTGTTAAACTTAAACTTCCGTTTGGTAATTCTCTTAAAATATCAGAAAGGTTTTTTGCGTTTACACAGAATGAACCTTCTTCGTTTATTTGAGCAGGTACTGAAAGTTTTGCAGAAACCTCAAGGTCTGTAGCTGAGAAACTTAAATAGCCATCTCTTGCTTCGACTAACGTGTAAGTTAAAATAGGTCTTGTATTTTTTTTGTCGACTACTGAGAGAACCTTGTTTACGGCTTCACGAAGGACTTGTGTTTCTACTTGTGCTTGCATTTAATTGCTCCAAAATTGTTTTCTTATTTTTACATGATTTTTGGTAGCTTAATCAAGGCTCAGAGAAGCTAAGAATGTATATATATTAATATATTATAATTATATATATATAATATAAGGTGTGGATAAGTTGATAACTGCCTTTTTCTTTTTAATTTCATTAGCTTACTGATTTTGGTGATGTGAGAGAGTGGTTATAAATCTAGTTTAACGCTTTTGCTCACTTCGTAGATTATTTTTTAATACTCTTTTAACTGTATATATACCCATTCAATTCACATAGTTTTAGACATTTTTGTATTCAAATTTTTGACTATGATTTTATATGATAATTCTATTTTTTTATTCACATTTTATTAACATGTGAATAACTTTTTCTTACCATTGTTGTTTAACTGAGTACTCAGTTATTAACCTATGTTAGTAACCTGTTATTCTTGCTCTCTAGAATCTGTAAGTATTATTTAGCTCATTAATTAATTGTGGATAAGATGTTTATATTTTTATTTAAACTGTCACTTCATGTGAGAAATATGTTTATTCACATACCTATGTTAATAACTTTTTGAGCAAAAAAAAAGCCAGTCAAAAGACTGGCGTATTATAATGAAACTCTTAAAGTTATTCACTTCAAATTGTGGAAAAAATTTCTATAAATTATTTTCAATAAAAATAATGTCTCTAGATAGTTTTGTATTTATTTTTATTTTTTCATTTATTTTATTAAATCCATGAATTACTGAGCTATGATCTTTACGAGCATAATATTTTGCTATTTCCTTATAGGTAACTCCTACAATTTTCTTAGATAAATACCAAGCTACATGTCTTGCACTAACAATATCTGCGTTTCTAGATTTAGACTTAAGATCTGCTAAGGGAACCTTGTAGAACTGACCTGTGGCCTTGGCTACGCTTTCCATAGTAACTTTTCTAGTCTCTTCAATTCCAGATAGCTTTAATAGCTCTTTAGCCATTTCAATATCGATAGATACATTCATCACGTCTGCTGTTGCAGAAAGCTTAATAAGGCTTCCTTCTAGTTCTCTGATAGAACTTTTTACAGAGCTTGCAATTAAAACGAGAACTTCATCTGTTAGGTATAGGTCTAGCTGATTTGCTTTCTTTTTAAGAATAGCAATTCTTGTTTCTAAATCTGGTTTTTGGATATCTATAACAAGGCCCCATTGAAGTCTTGTTATTAATCTTTCTTCAATTCCATTTATTTCTTGAGGAGCTTTGTCAGAAGTGAAAATTAATTGTTTTCCTCTTGAATGTAGCTCGTTAAAAATATGAAAGAATTCTTCTTGAGTTGATTGTTTGTTTTTCAATTCGTGAATATCATCGATCATTAATACGTCGATGCTGTCAGAGTATTTCTTTTGAAATTGATCAAGCTTTTTGTCTTTATAAGCATTAATCAGCTCTTTCATAAATTCTCTAGCTGAAATTAAACATATTACTAATTTAGGATCTTTTTCTTTGATTCCATTTGCAACTGCATGGAGTAGGTGAGTTTTACCAAGACCTGAATCAGAATAAATATAAAGACATGGATATTTGCCTTCCTTACCAGGGCTCGATGAAACAGCATGAGTTGCGGCAAAAGCAAGATTATTTGATGGACCAACAATAAAGTTATCAAATGTCTTATTTGGATCAATAGTAATTGATGAATCCGAATTTTCGATATGATTAATATATTTTGATTCAACCTTTGCCTTAAGGTCACTGTCGGTAGGATTTAATTCTAGGGTAAAGCTCGCATTGGTAGCTTGTCCTGCTTTGTTTGTAGCTTTTTCTTGCTCATTATCAACATGAAATAAGATTTTCATGCCTGGGCCAAGAGTTTTTTCTATAGCTTCGGATATTTCAGCCATATATTGCGATTCTATGATGTTTTTAATAGCAATCGTAGGAGTCTTAAGGATGATTTCATCAGTTTTAAGCTCTTTTACATACAATTTGTTGGCAATAAAGACATTGTACTTTTGGGTACTTAATGTGCCGTGTAATGTGTTAAGAATTTCATTCTCAATGACGTTAATTTCGTTTTTTGAGAAGCACTCTTTTTGAGTGTTACTTACTGTGTTTTGCTCTTTTGGAGCCTCATTATTTTTAAAGAATGAGTTAAGTAAGTCGCTGTTATTGTTTGTTTTTTGTGGTTGATTAGATTTTGAAGTGCTACCACTTAGAAACCTATCAAAAGGAAACTCTTGATTCATATATTAGCCTCTCCCATACGTGTTGTGTGTGTGTTGTATTGTTCGGGGACAGAATAAATAACATGGTTGGATCAAAAATCGAGGCCTTCTTTTCTCATCTCTTCTTACAGTAAAGCGTCGGTTTTTTGGCACATTTATATTTTCTTGTTTGACCTTTTCAGCTTAGCGATGTAATTGTACTTCCCTAACGCTAATTATATCCAGTTTCGACTGGTTTTTGTTATCTGAGGTTGAAGATGAGCAAGAGAACGTGGCAACCAAAAAGAAAGAAGAGAATGAGAGTTCATGGCTTCCTAAAGAGAATGTCTTCTGCAAATGGTAAAAAGATTATCAATGCAAGAAGAGCTAAAGGAAGAAAGAACCTAACTGTTTCTGTTGGTACTAAGTAATTTAAATGTCTGTGAAAGGATTCGGTAAAGAGCTGAGACTCTTAAATCAAAGCGATTTTGATTATTTAAAGACCGGATCCAAATCTATCAGTACAAAGTGGCTAAGAATTTATTTCAAGCCTTCAAAGAATTCTCTATCTAATTCGAGAATAGGTCTCGCTGTATCTAAAAAAGTTGGAAATGCCGTTAAACGAAACATCGTGAAAAGGGCCATCAGAGAGGCTTTCAGAACTTCCGAGTTTAAAGATAAAGGTCTCGATATAATCTTTATTGCTTCTCCTTATATTTTTAAAAATGATTCTGATTTATCTAAGATAAAATCCAATATTAGAAAAGCTGTGCTTGAGGCCCTTGGTAAGTGTTAAAAAAAATCTTTCTATCCTTCATTCGTTTATATCAATTGGCGATTTCACCATACTTAGGTGCTCGTTGTAGATTTACTCCAACCTGCAGTTCTTATTGCTCTGAATGTATAAGTAAATTTCCCATTTCTAAGGCCTTATGGTATTCAAGCCTACGTTTATTTAAATGTCATCCCTTTCACTCTGGTGGGTACGATCCTGTACCAGATGAAAATATACAAAAATGAGGTTCATTCATGACATCAGAATCAAGAAGAATGATTTTAGCTGTTACTCTTTCAGGTTTAATACTTTTTACATGGCAAGCTTTCTTTGCACCTAAAAATACAGTCGTTCCTCAAACGCAAAATAAGATTGCTAATCAAAATAATACAAGTCAAACAACCGCTGAAACACCTTCTAATACTACTACTTCAGCAGGTACAGAAACTTCTTCAGTACAAAATAATGTTAAAAAATCTGATTATATTCCATCAGCAGAAACTTTATCTAAAATTGGATTTGAGTATCGTGTTACTTCCAATCTAACGGTTGATAAAGTGATAAATCCTCGAGCTGTTTATTCAATTACTGAAACAACAGGTTCTGAGCATCCTTTTAGAATTCAAGCAGTAAATGGTCCAAATGTTTCTGATTTACGTCTTAATTTAAAGAATGATGGTGAGAGAATTACTGGTAATGACCCAAATTTAGGAATTAAATTTGTAGGTTCAATATCTGATGACGGTAAATTATATATATCTCTAAAAAGTGATAAAAAATACTCTTATAGAATCCTTTTTCAATCTGCAGAAAAGGAGCTTAGTTATAGTCAAAAACGTAGCTATGTCTTTTACACAAAAGAAGTTGATAGAGTGACTGTTGGAAGTGACGATGACGGTGAGGGTACTTTAAATTGGTCTGGTGTTGATTACAATTATCACTTGCTAAGTTTTGTGAATGCTAACCCAGGGCCTGCTAGATATAAAACCTTTACTCAGGGTGAAGTGTCCATGTCACAGGTGGATTACATAAACTCAACGAATAATTTTGATGGTTATGTCATTTTTGCAAAGAAAAACTATGATAACCTTGCAAAATTAGGTGATAACTTGCAATTAAGTGTGGATTTTGGTTTTTTTGGAATTATTGCTGTTCCAATCTTAAGAGGTCTTCAGTTCTTTTATAAGTATGTTCCAAATTATGGTATTTCCATTATTCTTCTTACTATTTTAATTAGACTGTTAACTTTTCCACTGCAGTTTAAGAGTTTCAAGAGTATGAAGAAAATGCAGGATGTTCAGCCTGAGCTTCAAAAAATTAGAGAGAAATTTAAAGATGATCCACAACGCTTACAACGTGAAAGTATGGATTTATTCAAAAAAGCCGGTGCAAATCCTCTTGGGGGGTTGTTTACCGTTACTTATGCAAATGCCAATCCTCGTAGCTTTTTATCAGGTACTTTACAATGCAATTGAGCTGGTAGGAGCACCTTTTATTCTGTGGATTCATGATTTAAGTGTAAAAGATCCATACTACGTTTTACCTGTGTTAATGGGTATTTCAATGTTCTTCCAGTCGAAAATTAATCCTAGTCCGAGTGCAGATCCGACTCAGAAAAAGGTAATGATGTTCATGCCGCTGATTTTCACTTTCTTTATGAAGGATCTTCCAGCAGGTCTTAATCTATATATTTTCGTTTCGACTTTATTTGGTATCGTTCAACAATTATTTGTTTATCGAATCGTAAAATAAGATGAAGCAGTTTTTCAATGATTCACCTATTATTGCTTGTAGTAGTGGTCATAAGGAAAACTGCGCCATTTCAATTCTAAGAATTTCGGGCTTTGATGATATTAAGGATTACGCTGCTTGTTTTTCAATTAATCTTTCAAATATAAAACCACGTTTTGCTCATTTTACTAATTTAATAGACTCCAGAAATAATGATATTTTAGATCAAGTTATTCTTCTCTTTTTCCCTAAGGGAGCCAGTTTTACAGGGGAGAATATTCTCGAAATTCATTGTCATGGTAATACGCTAAACGTTGATAAAATAATGAAACTTTTCGTTGATAATTTTAATGTCAAATATGCTCAACCAGGTGAGTTCAGTTACAGGGCCTATAAGAATAAGAAATTATCCATGTCACAAGTTGAAGGTTTAGATTTATTTCTAAACGCTAAGTCCTCATATGGGCTAAAAGCCGGAATGAGTGGCTTATCAGGTGCCATTGATAATGACTTTTTAAAGCTTAGAGATTCTTTTATTGAGCTTAAGAGTGCAGTTGAGCTCAATATTGATTTCTTAGATGATATTGGGGAAGAACAGGGTCAGGAATTGCTTGATAAGCGTACTGAGGCCTTTGATAAATTACTATCCTCACTCAATGATCGTTGTTCAACAGATATAGATTCACTTCTCCGTCCTGATATCTCTTTTATCGGAGAAACTAATGTAGGAAAGAGCTCATTGTTTAACCTACTTCTTAATCAGGACCGTTCAATTGTTTCCGATATTCATGGAACTACTAGAGATTATGTTTCTGAAAATATTTTAATTAAATCTCAAAATTTTAGACTCATTGATACTGCTGGATTAAGAGAAACTGCAGACAAAATTGAAGCTGAAGGAATTAAGCGTTCTCTATCTTTTTCTAATAATAGTTTTTTAAAAGTTCTAGTGACCAATCCTGAAGGGCTTTCAAGTGTTGATGAAAAGTATGATCTAATTTTAATTTCTAAGCTGGACTTGCTCAGTAAAGACTCTATTAAAAATATTTTTAAGGAATTAATAAAACTTTCTACTTCTTCTTTTATTTTTTCTTCATTAAACGATTCCTATATTGGTCCTATAGAACCAGTTGTTGGCTCTGGTCCTACGGGGGCAGCCTCTGATGGTCCTATAGAACCAGTTGTTGGTTCTGGTCCTATGGGGGCAGCCTCTGATGGTCCTATAGAACCACTAGAGGGGTTTTCACTGGCTTTTAAATATTATATATTTAGTGAATATTCAAAATTAACCAATAATGATCCATTTGTTATCGAGAGACATGTGAATAAAATCAAAGAGTTATACGATTCATGGTCGCAATTTCAATTAGTTATGAGGAATGAGAAAGATATCGCAATTATATCTAGTCAATTGAATTTATTTAATAATACTATTGATGAGCTTGTTGGTATGATCGCTCCAGATCATGTTCTACACAACATTTTCGATAATTTCTGTATTGGTAAGTAGCTAATTTTTATATTATCTATAGACTTTTATCTGGTATAGGCCTATTTATCATTATCAATCTTTTTAAAATGTTCCACGTGGAACAGAATAGGGGAATATGAATTACGATATCTGTATTATTGGCGGTGGTCATGCTGGATGTGAAGCTGCTTATATTTCTGCACAGTATGAACTTAAAGTCGCAATAATTTCTCTACCAGAAGTTAAGCTTGCATCAACACCATGTAACCCTGCAGTTGGTGGGGTCGGTAAGGGTCAGGTTGTAAGAGAGATTGATTCACTTGGGGGATTTATATCTCAGGTTGCAGATATGGCCGGTATTCAATATCGTATTTTAAATGAAAGCAAAGGTTATGCCGTTCAATCTACTAGAGCTCAGGTTGATAAGGACCTGTATGCAGATTATGCTGAAAAAATAATTTCTGAAGTTGAAAACATTGATGTTATTAGATCAAAAGTGAAACTAGTCTCTAGAGAGGATGGCTTATTTTCTGTAGAGACAGATGATGGAAAATATCTATCAAAAAAAGTAATTGTAACCACAGGAACATTTCTAAATGGAAAACTTCATTGTGGAGAAGAACAGGCAGTTGGTGGAAGAGTTGATTGTCAAAGTGCTGATAGTCTCATTGATATTTTCAAAGATATTAAAGTTCTTAAGACTAGATTTAAAACCGGTACACCTCCTAGACTTAATCGAGACTCTATAGATTTCACAAATATGGTAGAGCAGGAATCTGACATAAGGGCCATAAACTTTCATTGGGGTAATATTAACTGTAAAGAAAGAACCTCTGAGCAAGTTTCATGCTACTTAACCAGAACTTCATTGGATACAATGTCCATAATTAGAGACAACAAAGAAAGAAGCCCTATATTTAATGGTCAAATTGAAGGTGTTGGGCCTAGATATTGCCCAAGTATCGAGGATAAAGCATTTCGCTATCCAGATAGAAATACTCACCACGTATTTGTGGAGCCAGAAGGCTTAACCTGTAACACTATT
>JAONMX010000005.1 GCA_028378565.1 Bacteriovoracaceae bacterium | reverse complement strand
AATAGCATGGAGAAATTAGCTTTTCCCGTCTTTACGCAGCAATGTAAGCAAGCATTAGATCTTGAAAAGTGCCTACAATGCAGGCCTATAATAAAAGATCGGACTAGCTTCAAGTACTTGAAATTAATGAGAAATTAGTTTGAGCTTAGTAGAAGCCTTATATAAGCCGATAATAGACAAGTGAGAGTTTGTATCGTCTTTATATTATTAGGTTTTCTTGTGTCTTCATGTGAAACACCTGCAGGCTTTTCTGCACCTTCAAATAAGTACAGATTTATTGGTCCCCCAGGTAAAGGGTACAAGGTTAAAAGAAGATCTAAACCAAGTGAAGATACCTTTGAAGCTGACTTTACGAGACGAACGATTGAGGTGGGACTTTCTGGAGCTGTTAATGAAGCGGTTACTGCTAAAAGCGGGTCCACAATTTGTCATCAAATCGCCCTGACTTCCTATACGCTGGCAGAACTAAAAGATAATACTGAAATCGATCAGATGATTCTTGATGCTTATAATGGTGATAATAGTTGTAAAACTGTTTACACAGGCAACTCAGGAAATACCACAAGTGCGGGGGGACCCTACGCGAAAACTCTTGCTTACTCTATGATTCAAGATATGTGTAACCCCGAGAGCTCAAACATTGGAAGCATGCTATCTGAGCCTTCTCTTGGAAGCTACGATGCTATGAGTTTAAGCTTATTTAATAAAGGGATGAAACCTGAAAAGAGTATAGATAATTTAGCAACTACCTACGCTCTAATGTATGGACTAGGGCAGAGGGAATCAGATGGTAACCTAAAAGAAGGAAGAGATACTTCTGCCAATAATAAATCTGCTGTTACTGAAGAAGCTGGACTGTTTCAGGTTTCAGCAAACTCTCTAAATTTAGGTCAGAAAAAAGCGAAAACAAAAAACTTCCTAAGATGAGTGTTCAAATCTTTTGTTGAGAAGTTAGACTCTTCTTCTAGTGAGGAAAAAGGAAAGCTATGCCTTACAGATAAAATCGCAGGGACTAAAGAAACAAGGTCTCCAGCGAGTGTGGGGGACCTAGAAAAACTCTTTACCAGCGGAGCCTGTAATGGGACTAAAAGTTTGGTAAGTAAGATTAACTTTAGCGATAAAAAGGTGAGTGGTTGTTTTAGAACATTAACAAAATCTTGTCCTTCATTTGCAATTAAGTATGCAGCGGGAGTTGCTCGAATTAATAGAAAACATAATGGACCGCTTGTTCTAAGCTCAGAACATAAAAATGCAAACAGAACAGATGATAAATTTTTTAAATCTTACATGAAACCTTCATGTCATGGAGTCTTTAAATCAATTGCAAAGAATAAAGAGAAAATCTGCAAATAGAATTCTTATAAGAGCCAATCCTGAACAAAATATTCCCACGAACCATCAACTCTTTCGCGAGATTCAAAACCATAGACCGTTTCATGCCAAAGAAGAACTTCATCATTGTCTTGATCTAAAACTAAAGATCCCTTGTCTGTTTCGATGATGAGAAGTCCGTGAGCATAGAGCTGAGTTTTATGAAAAGCCGTGGCCATACTCATTGAGCCTCTCGATAAACCAAGTAAGGCCAAACGGCGGCGTTTTTCAAGAGCATTATCTTCACAATCACCCATACCTGAGCTCGGTATATTCCAAAACTCTTCTTGATCATACTGATCTGGGTCTAGAACAAAACTAATCGATTGGTTAACCTCTAAATTTACAGATTTAATAGTTTTTAGAAGCTCTGGTGTGAGCTTTAGAACCTGCTCTCCTGAACGGTCACATTCAATGGGGTGGCGTTCACAGAAGCTTGTAACTTGAGGTTTTTGGCGCTTTGTCTTGTAAACTTCAACATCCAAAATATCGGATACTGATGAGGCCCAGAGGCTTAAAGGGAAGAGTAGGCATACGAGAATTCTCATAGTTAGATATTGTCCCAAAACTGTAGTGTAAAGTTTTCAGCCTGTTAGCTTTTATTCACCCTTAAATTTTCAATCTGTTAAAAGACTTTTGTTAAAACTTTAAGGAGATACTTATGAAATATTTGGCACTATTGGCCCTTGCTTTTACTATGAACGCCCACGCTACTGGTGGCTTTGATTGCGTTGGTAATAAAGCAAATGGTGAGAAAGTAGAGATTTTTGGAACAACTGGACATGTTGTTGGTAATCCACTTGTATCTGATGTCTTTATGACTGTTGGAAACGTTGAGACTGCACAAGTTTTCCCTAGAAACCAAGTTGTTGGTTACTGGAATATGGGACGTCAGTTTAAACTAGCTATTACTGATGACAACGCAATGGAAATTGTTGTTAAGCTAATCGCTCGTTACAAAAGAAATTCACCAGACATGAAAGGAAAGCTAACTCTTCCTGGTGGAGAAGTTGTAAAAGTTAAGTGTGTCGCAGAGTAATAACTTGCAAAAAAATCCAAAGGGTTTTTGTGCAAAGTTATCGTAAAGCGATGAGGAAGCGTTAGCGCCCGAGGGAGCACGCGGAGAACCTTTGCATATGATTTAATATTTAATATTTGGGCGAGGTAAGTCTGAATTAGGGCTATTCTATCGGATATCTAAAAGTATAATGGCCACTTAACCGCGACTACCCCACTCGATTGCTGCTAATTATCTGAATAAAATTCTAAACGATGCTGCAAAAAGAGCGAAAATTGGCAAAAAAGTTACGCCACATATGTTAAGACATAGTTTTGCAACTCATTTGCTTGAAGCTGGAACTGATTTAAGATACATACAAACCTTACTTGGGCACAATTCAAGTAAAACTACTGAAATTTACACTCAGGTGAGTCTCGGCCATATGCAACAGGTGAAAAGTCCATTTGATTGACTATCTTAGCTAGTAAACATATAAAAGAAATAAAGCACATATGCTTTATTCGCAAGTTGGCAGTAATTACTCATAACAAAAAATTTCATCAATACTATATACCAAATTGAAATGTAGAATTAAAAGAGAAATTAAAAAAATGAATACATCAAAAAATATAAAATTAGTAATTGAAACTATTTTAGTTTTTATTGGCATAAGTATTTTGTCTGTTTATATTCACAAGCTTCAGATACAAAATGTTTTTTTGAAATGGTTAATTTATATCACGATATTACTTTTTCAAGGTCTATGGTTTTACCGATTTTATATTGTTGGACACGAAAGTTCTCACAGAAAATTATTTATGTCAAATAAAACAATAAATGATATTGTGGGCAGTATTATCCTTCTTCCTTTGATGACACCAATAAATATTTATCGTAAAATTCATATGTTTCATCACGGATTTAACAGAAAAGATAATCACACGTCTGTTTTAGATACTTTTACAACCCAAAATCCATCACGTATAAAGACAATATACTTTTACATACTTTGGTATCTAAGTGTGTTTTTTGGCGGTTTATTTCTTCACTCTCTAATCTCTGTAATCCTATTTCTTTTTATTCCACCAAAATGGGCAAGAAAAATATCGCCTGCATTTAACGGTTGGACACTAAAAGACCAATTAAAAGCAATACTATTATTTAGTTTGGGTGTCGGTTTTCATTTCTCTATTTTTTACCTGTTTGGAAAAGATATTTATTTATGGACACTGGGTTATCCTTTGCTTTCTTTTGCTTGGATATTGTCATTATTTGTTTACATATTTCATTACAAAACAACAGTCGGCAGGCAAGTACGATACAATGTAAGGTCTGTAAAACGTATACCTTTTTTCTCTTGGATATTGATGAATTTTAATGAGCATGCAACTCATCATCAACTACCTAATATCCCTTGGTATGAACTTCCAATAAAAAGAGCAGATTTACCGAAAGAATTTTCGGATAAAAATCAAAATACTTGGAATTTATTTACTGCCATTTTTCAACAAATAAAAGGCCCTAGGATAATAGATGAAACAAAAGATTAGAAAATCAACTATACAAGATGCTCAACATTTTGTACGTATAAAAAATACTCTTCCTCTGCCAAAAGAAAAAAAAGACACAATAAAAGGTGGCTTTTTATTAGGTACAGACATTAATACCTACAAATTTTATATTGAAAATGGACATTGTTTAACTGCTGTTGTTAAAGATGAAATTGTTGGTTTTGGAATTATTTTGCCCAATCAATTGGTAAAGAATAGTGAATTATGGGAAAAGAGAAAACAAGTAAAATGGACAATAAATTTCACCGATTTAGAAGAAGGTAATGTGTCATATCTTGAGCAGTTAGCATTTGTAAGCGGGCATAGAATGTTATCTATCGCCTTATCTTACAATTTAGTTAAATCAATTTTTGATGGCGGAACAAATTTTATTTTAACTACTACAGTAAAAAAGCCTGTTCTAAATACTGCTGCAATACCTTATATTAAATCAATTGGTGGTTTTAAAATAGGAAACATAGATGAAACATATCCTATAGTCGGAAATATTAATTCTGATGTTTACCTCATTAAAAAAAATACTTTTTATAAGAAAATTAAAACATTAGTATTTTATAATTTTCTAAAATCTAATGAATTATAAATGAAAGAAAAAATCACACCCTATCTTAAAAAGATAACTCATAAAAAAGGAATTGCTACACAATATGTAATCAGCTTGTCAGAAACAATTTCTCAAGATTACAATGACCCATTAATGGAAGACAGCCACGAAATGATAAAAGGTCTAGTACACAAATATAAAAATAGAGCCTTAATTAAAGTTAGTTATTTATGTGCCGCACATTGTAGATTTTGTACACGAATTAGACAAATAGGCAATCCAAAAGGAACCTTACAAGAAAAAGATATTGAAAACATTATTCAGAGAGTTTATAAGTAATCGAGTGGGGGAGTCACGGCTAAGTGTCGACTCCCTCAGGCTCAGATCATCGCCTTCGCTTTAGTTATTGGGTAAAAGAGATCTAATCCCACCTTAATTCCAACAAAGATTTACCAATGATAAATTCATCATAATAACCAAGATAGACATACTTGCTTAGAATACTTTTGTGGACGTAACCTTCCATTAGGCTAGTTAGGTGCCTTGCTTTATACCATCCACCAGTTTTATTGGCAGATGAGATTAGTCTTAGATGATCACCTGAATTCATTTTTACTATAACTTTTGAAGCAGTAGAGGGTTTTTCTCTTAGGTTTCCAACTTCTGTATCAACTGCATAAATAATTCTAGCAACATCTTTAAAAGAGTTTTCATTAATATTTATTGTGTAATATGAAAGTGTCATTGTTATTGTAATTAGTATCGCAATTGCTGATCTTTCGATTAAATTTTTGTTCATAGCCAGTCCTCGTCCGCTTTGTGTGTATCAGTTTTTTGGAATAATTCGCTTTCATATCCTAAAAGAGGGCTATCATGTTGGATGAAAAAGTAAATTGTACTTTTATCGATGAAGCAAATTTGTTGGCGTAGTTGCTTATATTTGTGAAGTGGTGTGATTGATAAAACGGTTATATCAATAAAAGAAATTTTGTCATTGGTTGGTGTGTCTTCTACACAATATTATAGATGGAAAACGGAATTCAGAGGATGTACTTTTTTTGAAGGCAAAAGATGTAAGATCACAAGATCGAATCAGTTGACATTAATTGAGCAAGAAAAATTAATTCAATTTGCAAAAGATCAAAATTTTAAAAAATTCTCTACTATAAGTTTAATGTTTTACTGCAAAAGAAATAAAATTCTTACTTGCTCTCTAGATAGCTGGTATAAACATAGGAAGCTTTATGGAATAAAAAGAAATACTTTTAAGCATATAAGAAAAGGATTTAAAGAAGGAATTAGAGCATGGTGTGCAAATGAAATATGGCATATAGACCTTACAGAAGTTAGAACGAAAGAAGGTTAGAAGTTATATTTACAAGTTGTAGTTGATAATTACTCAAGGATGATCGTTGGATGGAAAGTTAGTAAAAAGAAGAAGAAAAAACCTAAAGTGTATTAAGTGCTCTAAGAAGTATTCGAGGAAATTAGAAAAATTATCTGCCTAAAAAAAGGCCCGAATTTCTTCGGGCATTATTCTTAAAATAAACTATTGCTAACAACAGAGAGTTCTTCGTTTCGTTCATTCCGCCGGTTCATTCCGCTCACGCAATGCAGGCACTAACGTTTCTGCATATGCGTTACGGTAAAGCGGTCGTCAATTTGCTTTGCAAATTGCACGCACCTCACAGCTCAAATGGGTTACGTTCAGAGCGAGTTCCTGGGTTGCGATCAAGGCGAAGCCAGCGTATATCCGTTTCAGTCAAAGTAAACTTAAGTGCTGAAGCAGCTTGTGCCTTAACAATTGCACTATAGTCATTAGAAGCAAGAGAGAAAAGTAGGTTTCTTCTTGATGATGTATAAGGAGCTGAACCAAGAACTCTGATAGCAGCCGCTCTAACATTTGCGTTTTCTGATGCGTTTGTTGCAATCATTTCCAGTGAGTTTAAAGTTGAGCTTCTTCCTGTTGCATTGAAAAGAGATTTAATAATATCAACTTTAACATCTGGATGAAGACCTGGTCTTTCTGCAAGAGTGATTAAAGTGTTGGCATCAGATGAACTTTCAATAGCTCTCATTAAACCAAAAGCAGATGCTTTTTGAATTCTTACATCGTGATTTTGTAAAAGGTTATTAATCATAACATTTTTGATTCTGTTATTTTCTGAAGCAGCTTTATAAAGACTTCTAAGAATTGTCGCTCTTAGATCAATATCTGTACTTCCGTCATGAGCAGTTGTTAGTGCTCTTTCAATATCGTTATCTGAAGCAACAGCACTTAGACTTCTTGCTGCTTCTTGTCTGATCATAGTCATTTCTCTCGGATCAGTTACGATTGACTTCAATGTTCTTTGAATATCATTGTTAGAAATATAAGTTCTCATGGTCTTAATGATTTGCTGACGAACACTCAAATCAGAATTTCTATAAACTTCTTCAATTAAAAAATTTTTTGTACGAGAATCTTGTGCAAATGCTATTGAACTAAATGTTAAGAGCATTGCTAATAATAGCTTTTTCATGGTTTCTCTCCTTGTAACCTAAATAAGAATGCTATTAGTTTAGGAATAACTAAGAGCATATGACAAGAGCCGTAAGCTTAAGTGAGGTAGACGTGTGGTGTGGAAATTGTTTTAATTGAGTTGTTTAACAATGAAGGGGTTTAATTATGCGACGCATACTATTTACATTATTATCACTGGCCCTGTTATCTCAAACAGTTAGTGCTAAATCGGTATTAAAAGCCGCGCAAAAGAGAGGAAAGCTTAAATGTGGAGTGACTCAAGGTGTTGCAGGTTTTTCAGCTCCTGACAGCAAAGGAAACTGGTCTGGCCTAGAAGTCGACGTTTGTCGTGCAGTTGCTGCTGCAGTTTTAGGAGATGCAAATAAAGTTCAGTTTATCTCATTAAGCGCTCAAGCTAGATTTACAGCACTTCAATCAGGTGAAATTGATATGCTTTCAAGAGTTACAACTTGGACACTCTCAAGAGATACATCGTTAGGATTAAATTTTGCACCAACAACTTTCTATGATGGACAAGGTTTTATGGTTCGTAAAAAAGATAAAATCACATCTTTAAAGCAGCTTGATGGTGCAACGATTTGTACTCAACAAGGAACAACAACAGAATTAAATTTAACGGATTACTTTCGTGCTAATAAATTAAAAATGAAGACTGTTGTTTTTGAATCAAATGATGAAGTTACGCAAACTTTCTTTAAAGGAAGATGTGATGCCTTTACAACAGATGCTTCTGGTCTTGTGGCCCAAAGAAGTAAGACAAAAAATCCAGATGATTATGTGATTCTAAAAGAGCTTATCAGTAAGGAACCACTAGGTCCTGCAGTTGCTCACGGCGATGACCAATGGTTTGATATCGTGAAATGGAGTGTCTATGCCATGATAGAAGCAGAAGAGAAAGGAATTACTTCTAAGAATGTTGATAAAATGCTTAAGAGTTCAAAAAAGCCTGGGATCAAGAGATTCTTAGGGAAGACTAAAGGGAATGGAAAGTCTCTGGGAATTAGTGAGAAGTGGGCCTACAATATTGTTAAACAAGTCGGAAACTACGGTGAAGTCTTTGAAAGAAATGTTGGAATGGATAGCCCACTAAAACTTGAAAGAGGAGTAAATGCTCTTTGGACAAAGGGTGGACTTCATTACGCTCCACCAGTGAGATAATTTATAAATGTTTAAAAAACTTTTTTTAACGATCACAATATTCTTTGTCTTGGGGCTTACCATCCAAGCTACCCAAGGCAAAGTTCCATTAAAGTTTTATGATTTTGAGGGAAAAGAGAAAGTACTTTCTTTTGAAAATCTTATTAAAATAAGTGGTGTGAAAGAAGTTACTGTGATGAATCCGGCTACTCTTTCCATAGAAAACTATAAGGCCATTAACTTAAGAACTATCTTTAATGTTCTTTATCCTAATAAATCTTGGCAGAAAGGTTTTGGTATCAAAGTTCTTACAAAAGATAAGTATGAGCCATTAGTAGAGATGTATAAGTTTAAAGAACGTGAGCCTTTTTTGGCCTATGAAAGAGTGGATGGAAAACCTTTTAAATCATATGCTAAAGATAAGAAGAAACTTGTTAACCTTGGTCCCTATTATTTGGTATGGATTGAAGACTATAAGAATAAAAATGCTGCTAGAAGAAGACATCACTGGCCATATCAAGTGGTTAGTTTCAGTTTAGAGAAAAATCCTCCAGTAAAACTTATTCCAAATAAAGATAAGAATTCTAGTGAGTACTGGGGATATAAGAACTATATTAAGCAATGCTTTATGTGCCACCAAGCTTACGGCATTGGAGGGGAGAGTAATGGTGAAATCATTTCAAATGGTCTTACTAAAAAGTATTCTGATAAAAAGCTTGCTCTTTATATTGGAAACCCTACTTCTGTAATAAAAGATAGTAAGATGGCAGAGTTTCCACTGCGAATTGATTTAAGAATAAAAAGAATAAAAGATATCGTTGCTTACCTTCGCTATCTAGAAAAAAATAATCCACATAAGGCTAAGACCAAAAGAAAGTATAAGGCTCAAGAAATTGATGAGTTGTTAGAAGAGCTTAATTGATCTAATTCTTTTTCTCTCGCTTCTTTTTTCTCCGTTACAAAGAGAATGGCCGGTAGAAAGAGTAGGTCAGTCACAAGTGCAAAGAAGAGAATTAAGCTACAGAGCATCCCGAAGTTTCTATTTGGAACAAAATCAGCAAAGACAAAACTTCCAAAGCCAACAACTAAAAGAATAGTGGTGACCACAAGGGCCTTTCCTGTAACGTTAAAAGTTTCTTCAACTGACTCCACAGGGGAATGTCCCATAGACCTAAAGTTTTTATAGCTATTAATAAAATGAATGGTGTCATCCACAGCAATACCTAAACAAACAGTACTCACAATGGAAGTTCCAATATCAATTGGTTTATTAAGTAGCTGCATTAAGGCCCCGCCAAAAATAAGAGGAATAACATTGGGGAGCATGGCCAAGGTGGAAACAAAGAAGTCTTTATAAACAAAGAAGAGAAGAATTGCTACAAAGAACAGCGCCATGGCCATACTGGTAAAGAAGCTTTTAACCACGAGAGTATTCATGGAAAGATAAATAGGGGCATTTCCTTCACTGGTTATATTGAGGTCAAATTTCTTGGCCTCTCTTTCAAGCCACTTACTCTTAGCTTCACTTTCTTTACTAGACTCGAGCATCCAAGTCACCCGCATTCTTAGTTTCTGATTTTGCATATCAAATTGATTATTAATACTTACCCCTTCTGGTAATCCAAGAGTATAAAGAAAGAGAATTTCTGCCACTGACTTTTGACTATCAGGTATTCGATAATAAGATTCTTGGTTTTCGTGAAGCATTTTATTCATTTTTTTAATGACTTCAATAATGCTCTTCACTTTCATAATGTCTTTATCTTTTTTTACATGAGCAATATAGGCCTCAAGCTTTCTTAAGAACTCTGGATTCTTAATACCCTCTGGTGTTCCTGCATCAGCAACTAACTCAATTCCACGAAGGCCACCCATTTTCTTAGCAGTAATATCGTATGCAATTCTTACCGGAACTTTTTCATGAAAATATTTAATGGGATCAGAGTTAACTTCATTTTGTATGGCAATGAAAAAGCTAATAATGATAAAGAGACTAAAGGAAATAATTATCTGCCAACGAAAGTTAAAAACAAAGATAGATAGCTTCTTTGACATGACAGTATTATCTCTTCTTTCTTTTCTACGGCTAAAAACTTGGCCCCAGTTAATAGTCTTAACAGGATACTTATCTAGCTTAGGTGAGAGTAGAGCGACGATGGCTCCAATTAAAGTATAGGAAAGTAGCCATGCCATGGCCGTACCAAAACCACAGAGGATTCCTAGGTCACGAATAGGAGCAATTTCAGAGATGGTAATACTAAAGAAGCTTATTGTCGTTGTAATAGAGGTTAGTAGTGTTGGTGCATAGTTTTTAATGAGAGATAACTTAATAGACTCCAAAGAGTTTGTGTTAATGGAGCGGAAATGAAAGTAAGAGGTAAAGATATGGACCGCATCGGCAATACAAATGGCCAATAAAACCCCAGGGATTGCGGCCAGTAGTGAGTTAAAGATAATGCCTAAATGGCCCATGATCCCATAGGTCATGAGGACAACAACTCCCATAAGAGCTAAGGGGGATACCATGGTGATAAAGGATCGAAACTGAAAATAGAGCATAAGGAAAATAAAGAGAACCATGAATGGTATGAGTGTCTGGTTGTCAGAAGCTGAGATCTCTCTAAAAGAGTCGTTTCCAGCGGCAGCTCCGGTTATATAATAATCATGGCCTGGATACTTTTCTTTAAATTCTTTAACAAGTTCTCTTACTTGTTTAATCACGATTTCAAAGTTTGGGTCACCATGAATACTTGGTTTTAAATAGCCCAAAATAAGAGTGAAGGAGTGATCTCGACTAATATAGAATTCAGGGAGAACTTCATCATGGGTCGCAAGATTTTTTAATTGATTAATCTCTTTAATGGAGAACTTTTTCTTTTCTTCTTCTAAGAAACGAGAAATATTAATATCGTCTCCAACGGACTGGATCAGACTATAGTTGGCAAGGGATTCAACTCGAATGACATCTTGAATAAGCCACATTCTTTCTGTGAGTTCTTGAATGAGAGCTAAACTTTTCTCATTAAAAAGTCCATTGTCATTATTTAATCCAATACTAACGTATTGATCATTGCCAAAAGTATTTTCAAATTGATCAAGTTTTTGAAGCATTGGATGATCTTCATCAAACCAAATTCGACTGGACCATCTGGCCTGAAAGTTTAAAAGACCGGGAGCAAAAATACAGATCAGCACTATTGAAAGGATGATGGACTTCCATGGAGAGTTCACGATCCAATTACTGAAACGATAATTCAATTTTCGTTTATCGATTTTTATTTTATAAAGATTTTCATCCATGCTTAAGTCTATATTTTTTAAAGACATAGGGAAAGTTTTACGCCAAGCGTATTTGCCAGAAAGTGTAGATAATTCCTAAAATAAACTATGACAAATTCTTCACAGAAAATTCCTTTTTGGAGTGATCCTTCCAAACGCTCGATTGCTTTTCAGCTACTTGCTCTCATTGCGATTTCTAGTTTCGGATATTACCTGTATAGAAATGCTCAATTTAATTTGGCCAAGCAAAATATTGCCACTGGATTTGGCTTTTTAAATTTGGAAGCGGGTTTTGATATAGCTGATTCTCCTATTGAGTATTGGAGTGATGATCCATACTGGAAAGCACTTGTGGTTGGGGTTCTCAATACTTTTAAAGTGGCCTTCATTGGCAACTTCTTTGCGATCCTTTTTGGAACAGTTATGGGAATCGTACTTTTAAGTAAGAACTGGTTAGCTTCAAAACTTGCTAAGTCATATGTTGAAGTCGTTAGAAATATCCCTTTATTATTACAACTCTTTTTTTGGTATGCGATTTTTGCGGACATTTTTCCTGGCGTCAGAGATGCCTTAAATCCGATAGGTAATATTTTTGTTTCCCAAAGAGGGATCGTCTTTCCTGTTTTCGCCGAACATCCGGTCTGGAAGTATGTTTGGATAGCTATTTTTGCATCATCTATTATTTCTTACTTTATCAGAAAATCTATTTTAAAAAGAAGAGAAGAAACTGGTAAAACAGTGAATTATCGGATTCCTGTTCTTCTTACTATGATCATTCTTCCGCTTATAACATGGGCCATTGGTGGAGCACCTACTGAAATTACATCCCCTGAAATGGGAGGTTTTAATTTTAGAGGTGGTTATACCATTAGTCCTGAACTTGTGGCCTTAATGATTGGCCTTATTGTTTATACCAGTGCTTTTATTGCTGAGATTGTACGAGCAGGAATTCTAAGTGTTAGTCATGGTCAATGGGAAGCTAGTGAAAGTCTTGGTATTACAAAAAATCAAACTATGGCCTTGGTTGTTTTACCTCAGGCCCTACGGGTTATTATTCCACCTGTTACAAGTCAAATTCTCAATCTCACAAAGAATAGTTCTTTAGCTGTTGCCATAGGTTTTGCTGACTTTGTTTCTGTGGCCAATACAACAATGAATCAAACAGGACAGGCCATTGAGTGTGTTCTTCTTATTATGGGTGTCTATTTGATTTTCAGCCTCTCAACTTCCTTATTTATGAATTGGTATAATAAGAAAATTGCCTTGGTGGAGAGATAAGATGATTAGTGTAAGCTCTGAAAAATTAGGACAGTGGCTAAAGAAAAATCTCTTTTCTACCCGATGAATTCTGTTGTCAGTATTATTTTAATTACCATTCTCTTTAAAGTTTCAGTACCTTTTATCCAATGGCTTCTTATTGATAGTGTTTGGAGCGGAACAGCTGCGGATTGTCGTCAAGCTGAAGGTGCTTGTCTTGCTTTTATAAGAGAAAAATCAACCTTCATCCTCTTTGGATTCTATCCAAGAGAGCTACTATGGCGTCCTATCACTACAGTGATTTTATTCATAGCTATGGTTTGGTACTCGAAAGAACCAAAGCGTTGGAATAGCCGTCTGCTTTGGCGATGGGCAAAGTTTTTACTTCTTGCCGCTTTATTAATGAGAGGGGGAATGTTTGGTTTTGAAGCTGTTGAAATCGAAAAGTGGGGGGGCTTACCACTTACACTGATGCTTGCTTTTTTCGGGATTATTTTCAGCTATCCAATGGGAATTTTATTGGCCCTAGGAAGACGCTCTCATATGCCAATTATAAAAAGCTCTTGTGTTATTTATATTGAATTAATTAGAGGGGTTCCTCTTATTTCATTACTTTTTATGGCCTCAGTGATGATGCCTTTTTTCTTACCTGCATAGAGGCATGGGGCATACATGAGGTCTATCTCTTTTGGTGAGAAATGGATAAGCGTTTTTTTATTTTGATCATCGACTTTATAGTCAACCCATTCGTAGAATTTTCGAAAGGGAAAAAGCCCATGATTTTTCATAAAAATAGAATTCCATGTTGCTCTTGATTGAAGAGAGTCTAATCTCGCATTGAACACATTATACTTAGAAGGAATCTCTTCTGCTGAATGGCTTGGTCTGATTCGGTAGCGCATAGGGGAGAACATATTTATATTTTGAATAGAGGTTAAGACATGAGCAAAGGTATTTGGAAATATTCGATTGTCTTCATCAGGTGACTTAAAGGAACTGCCACTTGGTTTTCTTTTTAGACCAAGTTGTTCTTTTACATACTCAGGGCCTTTCTCACTTTCTAAGGAGAGCAGGTTGGAATAATCCTGATAGGCCTTGGCATTAAGCTCGGCATTGAAGCGCTTTTGCAGCAGCTTCATATCTCGTTCTACTTCTACAGAAAAACAGATGGTTACCTCTCATTTTAGGTCAAAAGTACCGCGTCTTGCGTAAGTTTTGCGTAAGTAATAAAATAGATTCTATGACGAAGCAAGCACTCAAAACACTTTTAAAGGATAGCAAGCAACCTCTGCTCCTACAACATGTGGAATGCGGACTCTTTGGAGTTAGCGAAGATTTTTTGGAAGAGTATCAAAGCCTTGATGAAAAAGTGATTAAGAATAAGTCGGCGACATACTTTCTGCTAGCGAAAGGAAAGTCTATGGAGCCAACTGTTTTTGAAGATGATATTTTAGTTGTGGATCGCTCTATTAAAAGCTTCGATCGAAAAGTTTGCGTGATTGCTTATAATGGAGAGTTACTTTGCAAGAGAGTATTCGTTTATCCAGATAAAGTGATTTTAAAATCTGATAATCCGCAATTTAAGGATATTGCGGTCTATGATGATATGAGTACTTTATTTTGGGGAGTTGTTATTTCAAGAGTCGGGCAGGTTCGCTAATGGAAAAGGTTATTGCCTTGGTGGATTGTAACAGCTTCTATTGCTCTTGCGAACGACTCTTTCGTCCCGATCTTCTTAAGACACCCATTGGGGTTTTATCAAATAATGATGGTTGTTTTGTCTCTAGGACAAATGAATTAAAAGCTCTTGGTGTAAAAATGGGGGAGCCCTATTTTAAAGTCAAAGAGCTTTGTGAAAAAAATAATGTAGCAGTCTTTTCTGCCAACTTTTCTTTATACACAAATATTTCAGATAGAGTGATGAGAACACTTATTAACTTTGCACCCATTGTTGAAGTTTACTCTGTAGATGAGGCCTTCCTCGACTTAACAGGGATACAGGGAAATATTGAAGAGTATTGTAGAGAAATTAGAGAAACGATCTTAAGAAATGTGGGCATCCCTGTGAGTATTGGGATTGCAAATACCAAGACCTTGTCAAAAGTCGCCAATAAAATTGCTAAGAACTATGACAAGCTAGGAGGAGTGCTTCACCTCTCCTCAAGGGAAAGGATTGAATGGTCACTGGAGAAGACGAAGGTCGAAGATATTTGGGGGATTGGCAGAAGAAGTAGTGAGAAACTCAATGGGCTTGGAGTCTATAATGCTAAACAGTTTCGCGATTACAAGAACGAAAGACAAATTCAAAAAATATTCACGAAGGTTGGACGTAGAACTCAAGATGAGCTTAAAGGAAAGACTTGTCTTGAGCTTAATACTGTTGTGGAAAAGAAAAAAGAGATTATTAGTAGTCGAACCTTTGGAGCACCAGTATTTGATCTAAAGTCTTTAAGAGAATCAATTGCCAATTATGCAACACTTGCTAGTGAAAAACTTCGTTTACAAGATTCGGTTTGTGCCAGCATTGAAGTTGTCGTGAGAACAAACCCTTATAAAAATGTCTCTCAATATTATGCAGCTAAGGGGCATCGTTTTAATTGTCATACCAATGATACGAGGACAATTATTAAATATGCTTGGCGGGTATTAGATGAACTTTTTCAGCAGGGCTTTGAATATAAAAAAGGTATGGTTAGAATTTCTGGAATAAGAGATGGAGATCAGTGCCAGCTTTCTCTTTTTGAAAATTCAAATATAGATAAATCTAAAAAACTCATGGAAGTAATCGATCGAATCAATAGAAGAGAGGGGCCGCAGACTATAAAGTCCATGGCCTGTGGGGTAGATAATAGGGCATGGAAGATGAGGCAAGATATGAAGAGTCCTCGCTATGTAACCGGTTGGAATAACCTTAAGAAATGCTATTAAATCAATAAGTTGAAAATATAAGTGAAGAAAATACTCAAGTAATCCGATACGCCTACATGGAAAAAAAGCCGACCAAGAAAATAACAGAATACACATCACACTATGAGAGCTCTAGCTTTAAAATAATGGCCAAACTTGGCCATAGACTGATTCATGGATTCTTTTATTTTAAAAAACGTAAAGGTGAGATCCTTGCTGGCTCGGCAACCTTCTTCTCCATCTTAAGTTTTTGTCCCATCATTCTTTTATTTATTTCTATGACTGGATATGTGACAAACGACTTTGAAATGGCGAAGACTCATGTTCTTGAAGTTGTTAATTCTAGTTTTCCCAACCTTGCCCCATGGATCATGGATAGTATTAGTAAGATTGTTGAAGGACAGTTAAAAGGTATTAGTGGAACAAATATTGTAAATGTTTTTCTGCTTTTTTATGCAACTTTAGGTGTCGTTAGCTCGCTGATGTTTGGACTTCATCATACCAGTAAAACAGAGCAAAAGGGTGGTTTTATTTTTGAAGACATGAAATCTCTTGGTGTTGGTTTAATGTTTACGAGTTTTATTTTTTCATTGTTAGTGATTTCAAATAAAAACTTATTCTATGCCCTTACTAAAATGAGTGAGAGTTCAATGGTGTACATGGATTTCCTTTATAAAGGGGGAATGCTTCCAGCTATATTAAGCTTAGTATTTTTTACATTCTTTTTTAAAGTAGGAACAACGAGAAAAATATCAATTTCTGATGCCTTTTATGGTTCTCTAACTTTTGTATCATGTTTTGTTATGGGGAAGAGTTTTCATTGGATATATATGACCATGGCAAAGAGTTCTTTAACTCAGACATATGGAAATTTTGAGACAATTATTATTGCAGTACTATGGGTTTATTATTTGATGTGTACTTTCTATTTTGGAGCAAGTGTTGCTTACCTAAAATATGATGAGATCTATGGAGGACTTCTTAAAAGTACATCACAGACCCCATCACAAGATATCAAAGCGAAGAACGATCCGCCAGAAGTTCCAAACAAAGCTGCTTAATCAATATATTGCTCAATCAGCTTACAACTTTCAAAATCTAAATTTTTCCAGTTGGTAATCTTATACATGTCACCAGAGATATCATTAATGAGTACATCAGTACCATTAAGCATTTCTGGCCAGTAATCAATCATTGTTTGAAACACCCGATGACCTTTGTCTGTTTGAACATCAAACTTTCTAATTTCAACTTCATCATCAATACTATTTATTTTTGTTATTTCTAAAACAAAAGTATCACTTTCAAGTTGTTTCAAAAGTAGTCCGCGCTCTTCTTCTGGTAAATCATCAATATTTTGAATAAAAAAAACTTCTTTATCTTCAGTATCTCTCACGCTAATAAATTGGTGAGGATGAGACCAAGGAAAACAACGCTTGAGGTAAACCTCCATCGATCTTTCCTTAATCTTTGCCTGAAGAATAAAGTTATTTTTCAAATCAAAAGATATCTCTTCTATTTGTTTCATAAATCCTCCTTATAAAATGAAGCTCTCGCTCATTTCTTGTTGCATTTGATGAAGTTTCTTATAAGCACCATCATCTTTTTGCATAAGATTTCCATGGGTACCACTCTCAACAATGCCACCATTTCCAATAACAAAAATACGGTCTGCCTTTCTCAGTGTTGAAAGAAGGTGAGCAATGGCAATCACGGTTCTTCCTTCAATCAACTTATCAAGAGCATCTTGAATAAAACGTTCCGTTTCTGTATCTACTGCTGAGGTTGCTTCATCTAAAATTAAAATTTTAGGGTCGGCTAAAATCGCTCGTGCAATAGAGATTCTTTGTCTTTCACCACCCGAGAGAGTATGACCTCTTTCACCAATAACCGTGTCGTAACCTTGTGGAAGAGAACAGATAAAGTCATGAGCGTTGGCGGCCTTTGAGGCCTTTATAATCTCGTAGATATTCTTTTTATCAACCCCGTAAGATATATTTTCCCAAATACTTCCCTGGAAGAGATATGGGTCTTGCAACACCATACCTACTTGTTTGCGATAAAAAGATAAGTCGAAACTATTAACATTCATTCCATCTATTAAAACCTCTCCACTGTTTACATCATAAAAGCGAGCAAGTAGTTTTGAAATTGTACTTTTCCCACCTCCACTTTTTCCAACGAGTCCAATCATCTCTCCTTGTTGAATGTCAAAAGACATTTTTTTAAGAATAGGACGAACTCCATCGTAAGAAAATGTGACATTTTTAAAAGTAATACCTCCATCAATAGTTACCTTTTGAGCATTTTTCTTTTGCTTCATTGTTGGTCTTGTATCCAAAATTTCAAAAATACGGTGTGCACTACTAATAGCACGGTTAAGCATCCTACTGACTTGTCCAATAACCTCAATTGGTTGAGAGAACATGGTCATATAAAGTAGGAAACTAATAAAAGTCCCTGCGCTTAATCCATTCTTTCCGTCAGCAAGTAATCTTGGAATGGCAAAAAACCAAACCGTTATAGAGATACTATGAATGGAAAGCATTAGTATCGGCCAAAATTTTGTCCATGCCATATGAATTTTTTCAAACTCATTGGTCACTTCAACATTCGACTTACTAAACTTCCGCACTTCTTTATTTTCTTGTCCAAAAGCTTTTACCACTTGGATTCCTGGAATTGTGTCACTTAATATGGCAGTAACAGAAGACCACTTCCTCCATGCTTTGGTAAAAAGTGACTTCATTCTTTCTCCATGCTTATAAATACTAAAAAGTAATATTGGCACGGGAATAGTCATCAAAAGCCCTAGCTTCCAATCTAGATAGATAAGAACACTACTTAAACAAACCAAAGAGAGTACAGCAATGCTCGACTCAACAATACCAAAAGCAATAAAGTCCCAAATCCGATCAGTATCTGAACTCACTCTACTTATGATTGAGCCTGTATTTTTCTTGCTATAGAAATCAAGGTTCAACTTTTGTAGGTGAGCATATAAATCATCTCGTAAGTCTTTAGCTACTTTTTCTCCAAGGATGCTCATTTTATTTAATCTCATCCACATGAAGAATTCCTTTAGGCCTAAACTTGCTACAAATAGGCCAAAGAAAAGTCATGCTTTAGAAAAAGCACCATTAGTATCAATAACTCCCGTTTGATAAGGTCTAACAACCTCATCAATCAAACGACCTGACATAAAAGCAGGAACTAATCCCGTTAGCGTTGCACCAAAGGCTCCAAAAATACCTATCGTTAATTCTTTACGATACGGAGATAAGTAATTTAAAAGCCTAAAAAGAACAGATTGCTCTTTACCTTCTATAGCCGCTTGAGCTTCTTGAAGAGGTTTTAAAAGACCTTTTTGGTACTCACTTTCAGCACACCAGTTTTCATCAAAGTTAATATCATTACCTTTGATAGATTCTTCGAGTAAGAACTTCAATTTTGAGAAGTTGATACTTTGTCTTTTTGTAAACTTTATTGTTACCACTGGAGCTTCATCGTGGGACTTTAGTAAGTACCATGTGGAATAACTTAAGCTCTCTTTTTCTCTTAGCTTAATAAAGTTTTTAATCTCGTAAGACTGACATTGGTTATTTGAACTAAGGACAAGAAAGTCTTTTGTTAAAACGACCCATTGATGGTGAATCATCTCTTCATCATTTAGGTCACTAAGACAGAAATACTTTATTTCTTGTTCAAGATTTTCAATAAATCCTTTAGTTCTGCTGTCTAAACTGGACTCTTGTCCGAAATACTTTGTAAATTTGTTTTCTTTTTCTCTTATAGTTTTCATTACTATTTCCTTTTCTATATATCGTTACTACTAGGGGGCCGCCAAAATGGTGAAACATACTCACTTTGATTTCCTGGTACATCAATCCACTTGCCTGGAGCTAGATTCTTTCTTAATCGAGGGCGATCAAGCATCAACTTCAGTAGTTGAATTGGGGGAGCGATCATGAAAGAAGCTATTTTTAAGCTACTTCTTCCTATTTGTTCGCTTGCACTAAATAATTTTTTGAACTCTTGAAATAATTCAAGTTGTTCTACGTTGTAATGAGACATAAATACTCCTATGTATTTTAATAAATTCATTAAGTTAGTTAATAATTACGTAGAATAGACAAAGGAATCCCTAAGCTTATTCTGCATAAACCTTAAAATGTTTTAATTTTGGTGATTTTTAAACTTACGGGCTTGCTAGTGGGTAAGTTTGTTTGTATCGGCATCACCAAGACAGAGTCTGGTTGGTGCCTTAAGGTCTGAGGTCACCACAACTGCATTTACCGATAGGTTAAAAGCTTTTATTTTTTGAATGTTAATCATGGTTACCTCCTTTTATAGGTATGGTTATTTACTAAGATAGATTATTTTTTATCAAAGTCAACAATTAATTTAAAAAAAATAAAAAAGATTATTTTTTAAAGAGTACATTGAGAACATGATCTTCCCAATTATCATTAATGAGTAAGTAGTCTTTGCACTCACCAATCTTTGAAAATCCAAGTTTGTTAAGAACTCTAGCACTGGAAATATTCCAAGGAGTGTGATTCGCAAATACCTTATGAACACTTGTTTTATGAAAGACAAATTCAATGGCCTGATTTAAAAAGTAAGTCATAATACCTTTTCCTGTATAATCTTCATCAAGAGAATATCCAAGATTACAAGAGTGAATGGGAAAGCCTTGGATATTTGAAAAATTAATATTTCCAATGATGACTTGCTCATTATTTAAAATAAAGAATCTTATGGCACTTTCTTTTTCCTGTTCTTCTAAATGAATAGGGATTGCTTTCTTCCAATAATGATCTGTGAAGAAGTTCTCACTTCTTTTTGGTGAAGTTGATAAATGAAAGTTTCTTTTTTTTTTATAATATAAAGAAATTTGATTTGGATGACAAGAGGCAATTGAATGTAATTGGAATTGATTAGAGTAACTTTTTGAATTCATGCCTAAGCCAAGCGATATCATTTTGAGAAGATTTATTTCTCATCAAGGATTTTAATATTGCAGTTAGTTTTAAAATCTTTATTTTTATCATTTTAACTTGTCTCTAAGAATCATAATATTTTCTAACTCAGCTTTAAAGCTATTCCTTATATTATTTTTACCATTCTTTTTTAAATAGTTATCAATATCTTGAAATTGATAAAGAATAAAATGTATACTTTGATTAAGAAGCCTCATTGTCTTTTTTTGTTCGATGATACTATTTACAAGACTAATCAATTGTGAACTATCAAAGGGCTTATTTATAAATCCTTTCACTCCGAGTTCATAGAGCTCTAGTATCCTATCTTTTGTAAGACAATCAGATATTACACAAACAGGTATATCCATTTTTTCTGCCTCAAGGCACTTTACCATCTCTGTACTATCCATGGTGGGCATCTTAAGGTCTATAAAGATTAAATCTGGTTTTATTTTCTTTATTTCTTCGATGGCCTTGCTAGCTTCAGTAAAAGAGCGTGTTGTATAACCATAGTCTTCTAATATATCAGATAATAATTCACAAATAACCTCTTCGTCATCTACAATGACGATGGAACCAATTGATTTTTTCTTATTAATTATGTCTACTTTTTTTGCGTCAAGAGTCGGAACGTCCTTAGATGTCTTTTCTTCAATATTTTTATCATTTCGAAAATTATAATTAAACTCTTTCGTTGCAGTATTATTGAGTATCTCTTTTGCATAATCTATAGCATTTAGATAATAATCAATTTTTTCTTTACTTATTTTTCCAATTTCTTTTTCTTTTTCAAATTGATCTTCAATCTTATGCATGTGGTTTTGTAGATCATTTAGCTCAAACATTCCTGCAGCACCCTTCAATGAGTGAAAACATCTAAAAATAGAATTAAAGTGAGGTTCAAATTCCTCTCCATTATCTATACATAATAGTGATTCTTCTGATTCATCAAATAAATCTTGTGCTTCAAGGGAAAATTCTTCTGATAATTGATCAAGCATTTTAAACCTTTTATTTTTATTAAATACATCTATAATATCGGTATATTAAATTGTTATGTTAATAGTTAACAATAATATATTTATAAATTATTCTTAATAATTTGGAAGTTCTTTTGAAAATCGTAGATGAAGATAATGAGATTAAATTACAATTATTGAAAATAATTGATTCTCATTCTCGTGTAGATTTTTGGGCCCCTGTTAAAGTTGGATTACTCGCAAGTAGTGGAAAGATTAATAATTTTAATCAGACTTTAAATGAATTTCGTATTGTTCTTGACGAGCCAGATGTATTTGAAACAAATAATGTTAGCCTTAAGACTGCTACTCGGTTTTATATCCCTAACTTGGGAATTGAGTTCTATTCTCATTTTACAAATGGTGGACAAAGAGGACCGTGGTGGTTTGGGCAACCTGAAACTTTAAAAATACATGAACGTCGAGAGCTTGATCGTTACTATTCTTTAAAGGATGCAACTGTTATCATTTATAAAAATAATGAAAAATTTCTAACAAGAAAACTTTATGACGTAAGTGCTGGTGGCTTTAGTATATTACTGAGTAAGGATGATGTTGTTTCTATTAAAGAGAATGAAAGTTTTGATAAGGTTGTTTTACAGCTAAACTCAATTGATATCCCATTAGAGGCGAGCGTTGTAAAAGTTAGAAAAACAAAACCTTTTAATTTAGAGAGTACACCTTATGCTTTCAAGTTTAAACTTAAACGATGGCGACTTTGTTAATACCCTAAGCTTTGATCTTAAGGGAAAATCAAATGAGTCGCTAGGTTCACTAAACATAAATGGGCTATCTTCAAGCCTTAGTAATGACTTGAGTTTTACTCAATCGTTATACACTCCAGTTGAAGGAACTTATCCTATAAAAATAACTGCTTCTGATTTAGCAGGTAATATTACTGAAGTTAATTTTAGTGTTGAAGTTGTCTTAAAGGTTCTTAATGGGGATCTTATTACGCTTATGCCTGATTCAAGTGATATTTCAAAAATAATAGTTAAAGGGATGAAAGGTGCGTCAAGACCTAATGTCAAAATTGATCTAGATGCAGGATTTTTAAATCGTGAAGAAGTTATTTCTAATTCAGATGGAAGTTTTGAAATTTCAATGAAGTTCTTTCAAGATATTATCTTGTCTGCTACAGATTATCAGATAAATAGAACAGACACAGTTAGATTAAATTATAACGTTGATACGACCTTGTCAGGAATTGTAAAAGACTCTGATAAGAACCCATTGCCAGGGGTAGGTGTTTCGATCTATGGGACAAATCAAACAACTGTTACAGACTCTTCGGGGGTTTTTAGTATCCCTAACCCTTTAACAGGCGACCAAACTCTTGTTATAGATGGAACAAGTATTCCTGTAAACGTAACTGGACCAAATCGAAAATTTTCAAAAACAAGTATGACTGTTAGTATTGGGGTGACACAGCTCAATGCCCTTGACCGTCCAATATATCTTTCACCAGTTATTCTAGATGGAACTGAAACTGAAATTCCTGATGATAATACCGCGGTTGTTGTTACTTCTCCACACGCTCCGGGAGTTGAGTTGTATATTCCAGCAGGAGCAACGACTTTTCCTGACGGAATTGAAAAAAGGGCCATTAGTATCCAAGAGATATCTAGTGATGCAACAACGATACCTCCTGTTGATTTTGCGGTACCTGAAACTGTTTATGCTCTTGAGCCATCAGGAGTTTCCTTTTCTCAGTCTGTTGAATTAATTCTGCCAAATGATAATGATTTGCCTCCAGGAAGTGAGGTCATTATCTTTTCTAAAAATAGTGAGGATGGTACTTGGGATATTGATGGTGCTGCACAAGTTACAGACGATGGGGGAAGCATTCGAACAAAAGAAGGAGAAGGGATTTCTCACTTTTCAGAAGTTTATGCCGTTCCTCTTCCTCCAAAAATTTCAGAATTTGAAAAAGGCCATCTTACAGATACTTTTAATGGTGCTCTAACAAACTCCATTAAGCTTCCAAGTTATAAATCTTTAGGAAGTGATAGATCACCAACTCTTATTTATAATAGTTTGTGGGCCAACCCAAGTGCATTAGTCTCTGCACTTTTAGAAGTTCCTGATAATCATGTCAGTATACCATTTGCCATTAAGACTAAAAGATCACTCTTTAGTAGTTCTGGAGGAGCTGGTCAAATTGATACATGGGTACAACCTGAATCTGTTAAAGTTCAATTTAAAACTTATGATCAAACAGGAGCAAAGGTAGAATATCGAGATATTCCTAATTACTCAGTTGTATCTTATAAAATGCCTCTTTCAGATATTGAGTCTGGTATTTATCCATATTCAGCAAAGTACGAAATTAGACTTAAGAGAATAAAGATTACAACAATTCAAAGAGCTCAAGGAAGTCTCTTTTCTTATAAGCAAAGTCTTTCTTCTTCAAGAATTGAAAGCCAGATTGCTAAGGTATTTCCACTAGAAGTTGCCGGAAGTTATAAATTTCAAAATAAAATACATTCCCCTGTTGGGAGAGGTTGGGAAATTGCCGGAAAGCAAAGAATTTTAAATCCTGATGATGAACGACTTCTTATTGAAGAGGCTGATGGTTCGTTAACAGAATATGCAGCCAATAATACTGTGGAAAATATTCATAAAGCAGTTAATAATCTTGTTGCTTCAGATTTAAGTGATCCATATAACGTTCTAGTGTTAGAAGATAATAATCAGTTAACAGAAATAAATATTGAAAATAAATCGTCTCAATACTTAAATGAAGTTGAATATTTTCAAGGTAATTTTGGTTGGGTTGACTCTTTCCCCGCATGGCCGGGAGCTTGGTTCTGTTACGAAAGGTATGTTCCTTTTAATCGCTATAGGTGGCCAAAACAACTTTTTAGAGCAGATAGAAATGTTTTTGCGACAGACGTTAATGGTCAAATCTTTAGAGTCAATTTAGATAGCACTGCTACTTCAAAGGTTGTTGGTCAAATGGGACAAACTCCAAATAATTGGATTATGCCAGAGTATGATTTTTGTGGAAAACCTGGAACTTTTTGTAGGAATAAAACAGTCATTAGAGATTATCCTGCGATTGGTTGCTATTGGCCGGTTCAAGGTACTGGACAAGTACAAGTTCAAGGCTTTAACGATGGTTGGCTAGATCACGGTGCTGTTAATAGGCCTTGGGGAATTACTGCTGGAGCTGATCCTAAAACTCTGATTTTTGCAGATCATGGAAATCATAGAGTAAGAAAAATTAACTTAGAAACAAGTACTATTTCAACAATTGCGGGTAATGGACAAACATATAATAATGGAAATGGAGGTCCAGCTCTTCAAGCAAGTATTTATCACCCTAAGGGAGTTCTTTTAGATTCAGTTGGTAATATTTATGTCAGTGTTGAAGCTGGAGAAATTAGGAAAATAAGTCCTCAAGGACAAATTACAAACTTTGCAGGTAATAGTTCTGGTGGTGGCGTTCTAGCAAACTCAGGTTACATTTCTGATCTGGTGCTTAATGATCCAACAGGTATGGTAATAGATGAAGTAAATGATTTCTTCTATATTGCCGATACAGGACATCATCGAGTCATTCAAATAAATCTCTTAGATAAATCATATAAAACAATCGCTGGTTCAGGACAATGTCATTCTGAAGATGTTTCTGAAGGAAAGCCTGCACTATTAACATCACTATGCTTGCCAGAACAATTAGGATTAGATGCTGACAAAAATTTACTAGTTGAAGATAAGGGGCATGGATATATCCGTAGAGTTTTACTGAATCATGGGACTAACTCGGAATTCCTTACATACTTACCTATGAAAGGAAAGGGAACTAAGGTTGTAAAACTAGCCGATAATAGTTTTAGAAGAGAGTATCGTGATGGTGGTTTTTCTTACTTCAACACCGATGGACTCCACACATCAAGTGAGAGTCGTAATGGTCGTTATATAGACTACTCATATGATGCTGGAAAATTAGTTACAGTAACAGACTCTGTTGGTAACCAAGAAACTTATTCTTACAATAATGATTTATTACAATCAATCACCGATCCTGCGGGGAGAGTTACAACTTTTGAATATGACGTAAATCTTCTTACGAAAGTAAACTTTCCAGATGGTTCTACAAGACAGTTTAGTTATGAACCTGCTACTGGGCTCATGACAAGTGAAATAAATCAACGGGGTATTGCGACCACTTATCATTATAATGAGTGGGCAAGACTTGAAAGTGTAGAAAGAGCTGATGGTGCTGTTGTCACAGTCAATGACTCTACCTCTGAAATTATGTCAAATAACTTTACTGGTGGTGTCGTCGGTCAACTTGCTCAAGTGGGCTCTGAGGAACTGGCCGATGGAATTAAAGATGCTAAATCTAATGTTACGACATTTTCTAAAGACAAAGATGGTTACGTTTCTGAGATAACAGATAGTGAAGGGAAGGTAACAAAAGTCGAAAGAGATTTAGAGGGGCGACCTACTAAAATAATCCGCTTCGATGATTCAGTTGTTCTTTTTACCTATAATGAAGATGGAGACTTGATTAAGAAGATTGATAGTGCAACTGAGGTTGTAATTGAGTATGTGTATAATCAATATGGTCAACTGCTTGGACAAAGTGATCCAAGAGGAAATTGGGCCGAAAATATTTATAATGATACGACAGGTCTTCTTATTTCTAGTAAAAACCAGTTGAATCAAACAACAACGAACGAGTATTATGATTTAGGTGTTCTTAAGTCACGTACAAATTCTTTTAATCAAAAAGTCATATTTAATTATGATAATAATGGAAATCTTATTTCTCAACTAGATCCACTTGGATTAGAAACGAAGTATGAAAGAGACGGTGCAGGGAATGTTACAAAAGTGATAAATGCAAATAATCAAGAAACGATTAATACTTATGATGCTTTCAACAGATTGTTATCAGTTAAAACGCCTAAAGGAGAGATCACAACGTATCAATATTTAGCTACTGGAGAACTTGCAAAAATTATTGATCCACTAGGGAATGAAACTCTCTTTTCTTATAATATTTTAGGACAGATGATTGAAAAAACTGATCCATTAGGGTTTAAAACAAAGATTTCTTATGACGTAAATGGGAATGTTACGCAAGAGATTGATCCGAATGGAAACATAAAAACTTTTGAATATGATAGTCTCGATCAACTTGTTAAAAGAATACTTCCCGATAATATCTATGAGTTTGTTTATGATGCTAGAGGAAATGTAAGCTCTATTTCTGATGGTAAAACAAAGATTGATTATCTCTATAAGAGAAATGAAGCAGGGGATGTTGTTTCAGCAGTAAACTTTGAAGGACTAGGATCTTACCTTAATCTCCCAAGCTATGAAATTGGTTATGATTATGATGTTTCCGGAAACAGAACCAAGATGATTACTTCTTTTGGAGAGGTAAATTACACTTACGATAATGGAAACAGACTGACAGGTCTTACCAATCATCTTAATGAAGGCTTTAGTTTTGAATATGATGGTGGAAATCGCCTAAGTGCGATTAACCGTCCAGGCTCTCGAAGTGTTCTTAGTTTTGATGATGGAAATTTTTTAACATCACTTATTCATTCGAAAGTTTCAAATAGTAGTGAACTCTCTAAGTTTGCTTATGTTAGAGACAATATTGGAAATCGTAAGAAGATGACGACGAACTCGGGGGTTCATGAGTATGATTATGACTTAAATAATCAGTTAACGAGTGCGGTTAACCCGGACTCGGTTGATGAGACGTTTAGCTATGATGAAATAGGTAATAGAACAACTGATCAAGATGGAAGCTATTCCTTTGAGCCGAAAAAACAAAGACTTAGTGAGGATTATAATTTCTTTTATAGCTATGATAATAATGGAAATCTCACAACTAAGGTTACTAAAGATCACTCTAAAACAATTAATTATTCTTATTCATCTGAAAATCAGTTGATTAGAATTCAGTGGTATGACGGAACAACTCTAACTAAAGAAGCCCACTATCTCTACGATGCACTAGGAAGAAGAGTGCAAAAAGAAATCATCGATCAACAAGACAACACAAATAACTTCACTAGAAAGTTTGTCTACGACGGTAATGAAATTATCGCTCAGCTTGATGAAAATAATGTTGAGCTAACTCGCTATACACATTCAGGTTTAAGAACCGATGATGTACTTTCTGTTGAGCTGACTCAAGCAGGTGTTGATAAAAATTTAGGAACAACAGTTGGGTCATTTCAATATATCAAAGACGCTCAGGGAACAGTTGTTGATCTCGTTGATAATTCAGGATCCAAGGTGCAACATCATGCCTACAGTGCTTTTGGCAAATTGCTCAAGATCACTGATGGAAATGGCAACGATGTGACGGACGCACCACCAGTCGCTCCGTACTTCACTTACACGGGCAGAGAGTGGGATGCTGAGAGCGGCTTGTACTACTATCGCGCACGTTATTTGGACCCTAGCACGGGACGTTTTCTTACAGTTGACCCTGACGCTGGGGACATAAGAAGTCCGATAACCCATATTAATAAATATACTTATGTTGGCAACAATCCTGTTATGTTTGTTGACCCATCAGGTGCAATAAAACTTAAAAGAGTTTTAGCGATTGCAATTTCACCTGGAACGGCAATTTTTAGACCATTTTTAAATGATAAGTATGAAAATAGATTGGATAATATCATTATTGCATCGGCCGTTGTTGCAGCGGCTGTTTATACAGCACCAGTCACAGCTGGGGTTGCAGCAGGGGTAACAGTTGTTCAAAATCGAAATAAAAAAGGAAACTTTTTTGATAATCTTGGAGATTTTACGACGGACTTTGCATTTAACTTTGCTGTTAGCTACGCACTCAATGGTGGAAGTGATATAGACCCTAATGCTGCTGGTTCCTTATTTGGCTTTAACCTTCCAGTTAATGCTTTGGCCGTTGAAGCTGGGACAGGCTTAACAGGGGTTTTTATTAAAGAAACTCTGTGTAATAATAAGAAACATATTCCTGGTAGTCTTATTGGTGACGTTGCCAATGGCTTAGGTTTTGTTGCTGACAGGATAAGAACTACTTGCGATTAGAATTATGGAGTTTTTATGAAGTACATTTTAGTTATGTTTACAGTTTTTATATCAACCCAGTGCTTTGCATTTAAATGGGAAAAATGTAAAAAGATTTACAAAGGTAGTAATAATTTAATTTTTTCTACAACAGCAGCTGGGATGTCTAGTAGTAGTTATCTTTCATCAACTGGTGATTGTGCAATGATTGGCATGGCATCCCACGATAAGAAGGTTTTTCTTGCCCATAACTTGGAAAATATTCAAGTCGATTCGGCACGTCGTGATGGTGAGTATATTTCAGCTTATGCTTCACTTTCAGGGTGCAATGAAACTGGCCGTAATGCCCTTCCTGGTCTTTTCCAAAATAATTTCATACAAATCTATGGTGAAGGTTTTGAAAAGACACCAAAGGCCATTTATGAATCAATGGAACAAGTTATACAGACTGACCCCGTAACTTCTGAAAACTGTATGCTAAAAACTTAGTTTCTTACATCTACAACCCAAGCACGTTGCCACAATCTTGCCAGAATATGTGGAAAATCTGGTCTGAAACAAGGCCTATGACCCAGACACGAAAATAATCCATGCACGAAGTCGGTGAACCGACCATTGCAAGAATCAGTGTTTGGATTATGGAAAAAGAACACTGGCCTTAGCTTCAATCACAGTATTAATTTATTGGCCTTCACATGGCCCTGTCAGTGACTTTAATAATTTTTGGTGAAGAATGTATGGGTTGATATGGATAAGACTGATTTGGGGCGATTAAATGCTTCTGGGAAGACGTAGAATTAATTTGGTAGTCAGTGTTGGGGTGGCCTTTGATATTAAATTAGTTTTTCTTCCAGAACTGGAAATCAAAAAATAAAAAAAGCAATCTGACGGAAGTCAGTATTATACTTTTTCTTTTTCATATTCTTCTACTTAACCTTCTTCTTATTCTAATATCGGCATAAAACAAACAGCTATAACTGTTTTATATATACAGCTACTACCTGTTGAATGATAACAGCTGCACCTGTTTGTAAGATAAAGCTGAATTAGGTTTAATCGTCTTCTGTTGTTTTGTAGTTTTGACCATTCTTACCTGTTTCAACTGAAAAATATTCATTGAGTATTTTATGATAAGAATGTTTCTGGGAACCACCATTTAATTTTCTATGGTTCCAGGCATTTGCTTGTTTAGTAAATGTTTTGACTTGCCCATCTTCTTCAATTCTATAAATAGGTTTAAGATGTCCTGCAAGTTTTAAACTTTTCAAATACCTTTCCATCGTAACCTTTGTTACACCCCATAGTTTTGCAATTCTTCTGGTAGATAACATGAAGCGATTTCTTTTTTTCTTTTGGTCCTTCCAGGCATAACTTGACATCCAAATAAGAAGTAATGCTTCCCTAGAAGATATTTTCTTAGATATAACATCGTTAATAAGTTTATCAATCCCAGTGAAATGGCATTTCATAAAATGAATTTCATCATCGTCAGGTGTTCTTACGTCTATCATCATTAATCCAATGTATGAAAGGGCCATTATTAAATGGCCCTTGCTAGGTTAAAAGTTGTAGGGACTTGGCTTTTCAACGTCTTCACTAAGAAGTTGGCCATAAAGGTCAATTGTCAGTTGAATCGACTTGTGGCCCAGTAAGGCCTGCAATTCATACATATTCATTCCACCCTTTAAGTTATTGTAGGCAAATGAATGTCTGAAAGCGTGGCATTGCCAATCCTTATGAAAAGGATAATGGGCCTTAAAAGCATAAATATGTCGGTTTAACTGGCTTCGGCCAACTTGTTCGCCCTTTGGGTTAGTAAAAACATAGCTGGAAGTCCTAGGTTGCCCCTGCAATAGCTTTGTCAGTTGTGGTGACATCTTGATGGTTCTGTTAGTTCCATTCTTAGTTTCAATAAAAGTTAAAACGCCCCTGGGAAAATCAACATCTTTCCAGCGAAGGCCAACAACTTCACTTCGTCTAGCACCTGTATGGGCAAGACAGTATAAAAATGGATAAAGAAATAGTGGACTATACTCTTTGGCATTATCCAGAAGTTCTTTGATTTCATTTACTGTCAGATATACCCTTGGCTTTTTCGGTGGTGGGTTTCGATTGAAACGTATCTGGGAAAGTGGTGATTCCATAATTATCCCTTCATCGACTAGGTAATAAAAGAAATGGTTCAAATTTCCTTTGATATGGTTGAGTGTTAAGTCCGAATAGTCCCTAGCCTTTTGAATATCCCGAAACCACTTTTTTAGGTCGTAAACATTTAGGTCACAGATTTTTGTTTTACAAAACCGTTCACAGAACATGATAAACACATTTTTTCTTTCTATGACCTTTGTTTCAGGGCATTTCTGTAAATGTAATTCTAATAGGTCGCCAATCTTTCTGTTGGCGTTTGGGTTTTTACCATCGGCCAGTAGTGTTTTAAGATACTTTTCATTTTTCTTAACGTCTTTGTAACTTGAAAATCTTGCCCTTACCCTTTTTTGACTGCCTGGATAAATTGCTGATGTTTGCCAGAAGTTACCTTGGAGTTTGTGAATTGCTACTTGATTGTTCATTTTTTATACCTTCTTATTAGTTCAAAACCATTGGGCACATCAGCTTCTTGCCTTTGTTGCCTGTTTTTATACCATTCACAAAATCCATCTAAATGAATTACATATTTTTTCTTCCTTCCTACATTGACAGCTGGAAAGTTCGGTTCATGGTGGATTAGTTCATAAATCATTGACCTTGAAATTCCGAATAACTTTCCAATCTCTTTGACTGAAACAAATTCTTGCCCTTGTTTAAGGCCGTCACTATCATCAGCACAAGTTTGTGGGACGGATTGGTTATGTTTTATTTCTGGAAACTGAATTACGTTGCTAGTTTTCATTTTTAACATCCTTGTAGGGTCTATATTGGTAGAGTGGACAAGCAGTAATTGAACAGTTTGATATTTGTTCCTTAACATTTTCAAAACATACACAGTCATAGCATTTTGCTTTAATGGCCTTCCTTGGTGAAACATCACCACTAAAAGTCTTTTTCAATAAATTTTGAAACTTACTTGGTATTTGTTCCAGGTTCATTTTGAACCCCCATTCATTTCTTCCATAAGTTCGCTTCTAAGTTTCTTAAACTTTCTAAGCATTTCCTTTGGTGCTTTCTTGTGACGTTTTTCAACATTTGAAACAAAGGCCTGGGAACAGTTTAGATAATTAGCTAGTTCTGCTTGGGTGATACCAAAAGTAAGTCTTAGCTTCTTGAACCGATGAACCTTCTTCTTTGGTCGTTTACGTTTAAAATCGAAAAAATTGGACATAGTTTTCCCCTTTCCAGATAACTGGAATCTGTGGGGATTCATACAAATGAAAAAATAGGAAAAAACAATTAATTGCCTAAATGGTGATGAATCCCAAAATTTAATAATAAAAATTTTGACTTTGCTTTCAGTGGTTCAAAGCAAATGTTATTGATATGTAGGAATCTTTCATCCTACGACCATCACCATCCTGACCGACACCCAATAGGATTTGGGGTGGACGCCACTTCTTAGATACTTTAGAAATAATTTTTTATAATCTGAAGGTCAACACAGAAAACTAAAAAAAGTTATAATAAATTTTGTTAGCGTTGAATTTCAACAGATTAGGACATGGCTTCCCATTAACAAATAGTTTCTGGAAATAGAAAGTCGGTCATAGGCCCCCAGGCTTATAACTTCTTTTTCTTGATTACTTCTTTAAGACCAATATTGAGTGCTTTTACAATGACATCGTTCTTTCTAATGGCCCTATCATCTTCATCCAGCTTCTTATTAAGAAGTTTAACGGCCTTTTCAATTTGGATGTTTAGCATTTCCTTATCGTCTTCACTGACCCTAAAAGAAAACATAGGGTAATCAGAAGGACTTTTCTTTTTGTTAGTTTTCATAAGTATAAGATAACACATTGTAAGAATTATTGTTATACAATAAATTGTTACACATAAATACTGCTTTGTGTTATATTGAATACATGATTAAAAAGGTCAAGGCCGTTGCATATTCACGCGTTTCTACACTATTGGGTCAAGACCCTGAACTTCAACTGGTCAGAATAAGGGAATTTGCCAAGGCCAGAAACTTTGATTTACAACTTGAATATGTAGATAAGGGCATTAGTGGTGCTAAAGAAAAAAGACCAGCACTTGATGATTTAATCCTACATGCCCGACAGGGTAAGTTTAAAGTTCTTATTGTCACAGGAATAGATAGGATAGGAAGAAACACTCGACACCTTCTAAACCTTATCCACGAACTAGCAGGGTATGGAGTATCGCTTATATCATTAAGGGAAAGTCTAGACTTCACTACACCAATGGGCCAGGCCACATTAACAATTTTGGGTGCTATTGCTGAACTAGAAAGGGAATTGACCAGGGAAAGAATTAGAACAGCATTAGCGGCCAAGAAGTTATCGGCCCAAGAACTTGGGATTGAATGGCGTTGTGGCAGGCCACCAGCAACTGATGATAAGCTGAAAGATAGAATTGTTTCACTTAGAAAGAAAGGGTTATCAATCAGGGCGATTGAAAGAAAGCTGGACGGCAAGGTTTCCAGAACTACGATTCAACGAATCCTTAAAAAATTGGGTGTCCCAAAACCATAGTCATTTTCGGCGATATAACCAATTGAAATTCAAAAGATAAACTGGATAGTTTTTACTGGCACAAAACCACTTGTTTTTGGGTCATTTCTTTTTAGCAGTTTTCTTTTTGTTTAATAGATTTTTAGATAGAACTGATATTTGTTTTTCAACCTTAGTTATTGACTTGTGAATTGATTCAACTTGGACTTCTTGCTTAGTAGATATTAGTTTAAGGTTGATATTAATAAGTTTTAGTTCCTTCAACTGTTCGTCTTGCCATGTCTTGTCACCTTGCCAGTCTAAAAATGAAAACAAAACAGTGATTAACAAGGAACTAACTGCAATTCCTATTGCAACCTTGGAAAAGGTAGAGTTTGATTTTGCATTTTGTTCACTTGACCTTCTATTTTCTTCTGCAATCAATGCTGTGATAACTACATCGTCCTTATAATTACCAGCACCAGACTGGATTAACCTTTTAATGTAACTTTTTATTTCTTCTTCACTAAGGTCACATAGGTCTGTGTTGCTTAAATGTCTTATTTCATCATGACTTAGGGGCATTATAAACTCTACTTGTTTTTCACTATTTCAAATGATTCACCATCACATTTAATCCATCCAGGTTCACCAGTTATGAAACTATTAATTAAAGTCAGTCTTTCTTCTATGCTATTTTCTTCGTGAAGTTTCATTAAATTGATTAGGTCAATAGTTCTAATGATATTTATGTTTTCTTTGATAGAATAAACTAAGCAATCATTTGGAATATCTGTTTCAAATTTTTCTGGGATAGTCTTTATTTTAAGGTTGTCGTTAATAACAAGAAGACCCTTGGTACCATCAGGATATTCCTTCATGTCACGGTTAGCATTTAGCTGACTTAGGTACTTCCGTTTACAATTCCCAGCGACCCCTTTTATTTCACCACTACAAATGACATTGTTTTCATCATTCAAAATTGAAAAATCATCTAGCTTTTCATCAATGTCATCAATATTTAATCCAAAAAAAGATTTAAGTATTTTTGTGACTTCAATTGCCAAAGCATCACTTTGATTACATAAAATTGACTTATAGCCTTCTATCTTTGCAAGTTTATTTGATTCTTCTTCAATTTCCTTTTCTAATTCTATAATTTTTTTATTACATAGTTCTTCACTTGTGAAATTATAGTCTTTAACCCAGTCTGGGACATTAACAGTATGGTTTTGAATATAGCTTGTAGCAGATTCCACAGTTGAACTAATAAGGTCGTGTAATGATTGGAAGTTATATTTAGTCGTGTGATATGGAAGAAAAAACAATCGCTTATCTAATAATTCGACTCCAAACGTACTAGACCCACTGGAAATTAATGGGGTAAATTCCAATTCACTATTATATCCAGTTAATATTAAAGTTTTTCCCACTCCATATTTTTCAGTGAACTTTTGAAATTCATTTCTATTATGGTTTAGGTGTGGGACTTCGTTTCTTGATTCAGAACGTGGAAAAAACGATAATAGATATTTTTTTGCTAAGTCTGTTTCTTCAATGTTCTGCGTTCTATAGCTACCAGCAGAAATTTCTTTTACGATTTCTGTCATCAGAAAGATTAATGTTTTTTTATTCCTAATGAAGTTTAATATCATTCGTTCAAACTCTAAAAGCCTTGCTTTGTCAAAGTTGCAATTGACATAAGAATCCATGTAATTAGAACGTCTTTCTAGTTCTTCAAAAATCCCAGATGGTATTATGCAAATATCATATTGATTGATGTCAGTATGCGTATCATATTTCACAAAATTATACTCAAATCCATTAGATATTTTTTTGTAACTATCAACTTCAAAACCACACTGGTCGAAGCCAAACGCCACTACTTTGGTTTTTACAGAATCATCATTCTTAGATTCAGACTTTCCTAACTTAATCATATTTTCACTCTCACAAACTGTTTATTTCTTATAACCTAATTTGTGTGAAATGGCCCCCTCCAAATAGACAGACAGGTGGGGCATATAACCTTATTTTTCTTCTAGTTTGGTTATTTTATAACCGCCCATTGTTGGGGTCAGGGCGTACACTTGTGGGGGTCTTAAACATGAATTTTTACTGTTTGTTAAGTTTGGTTAAACACAACTGTTTGAATTACTACTTTAAGGTTATGATATATTTTCGATTCTACTTTTACCCATTAATTAATAGATTTCAAGCATGTTTAAGACTGGAAGAACTATCTTTTGGCCAAGTCCATTTACGCCACTTACTGTCTTCCCAGTGAATTGAACTATTGCTTCTGTGTTGTTAATTTTTAGTACATCACGTTTTTTGAATGTTCCCCTGGCATCGTTGGCGGTATAAGTTTCGGTGTCCCAATAGGCGGCGTTGAAACATTTCTTTGATTTACAGCTTAATAGATAATGGCCTTTTCCAGAATGTCTAAAACCTGTATCTTCATGGTTCATATAAGTGAAGGTATAACCGCCATTGAAGGCACTTGCATTATTTACTTTTTCAGCTTCTATCATAATTCTGTACTTCTTTCCTTTAGTTGCTGGATTAGAGATTAAAGTGACTGACCCAGCAACTGGGGTGTGTTTAGAATATTTCTTTTGCTTCTTCCTTATTTCAGCCTGCTTCTTTTTAAACTGCTTCTGTGAAACAGGTGACGATTCAACTTGTGATTTTGGAAGATAGGGCAACCCACCATTTGGGTCTTCCCGAATTGCTTTATCAGCTGCGGCGTTTTGTTTCTTTATTCTTTGAATGTCTTCCTTTGTCAGTGCAAATACTGATTGGGTCATTAAACTTAAAGTTATAATTAAAAACCATTTCATGCTATTCCCCTTCATCGTCATTAAATGTTTTGGTCATTGGTTGGCCCATAGACGTTTCGACAGTTATCTTGACCCAGCCTGAATAAAGTTTCTGGGTAATAAGCTGATTTAGGTCGATGGTGTTTCCAGGGTCTTCACCAAAGATAAGATATTCACTGGTCACACCAAAGATTCTTGCAACCTTTCTAACTGACACCATTGATTTTGGTTCTGTATTTGCTGACCATCCCTTAATGGTGGACATTGAAACACCTGATAGTTCACTTAGCTTTTTAAATGTGAATCCTTTTTCTTTCATCAAGAACGAAAGGACTTTTCCAATTTTAATTTCTTCCATCATTACAGTTTCGTTATGTTTTTCCCTTTAGATAAATGATAGTTGTTTCACCGACCATAGTTCAGTACGCCGACCGTAAAACCTAACTGATTTGTGTTTGTTATGAAAGAATGTGTATTGGCCTGTATGAACAACATTGGAAAATTTCTGTTGCCAAGAAATGACTGGGAAATGAAGAATATTTGAACAATACAGAAAATTCAGGGTGCTGGTCATATTAATAAGCTATTAGAATTAAAGAATGATTGCTGTTGTAGATTGAAAGAACATTTCGTGTGCCAGGTACTATTCGCCCGAGATTGGCCGTTTCTTACAGTCTGACCCTGACGCTGGAAGGAGAATTAATCCTTTAACAGTCATTAATAAATATGCCTACTCATTAAATGACCCCATTAATAGAGTTGATCCAAATGGACGATTTAGTTTCAAAAAAGCTCTTGCAATAGGTTTGGGTGTGATTAATCCATTAGCTGCACTTGCTTACATAAACATTGATGGTGGGGTTTTTAGCGAAAAGGATACACGAAGAATTACAAATGCTGCAATTACGATAGCAGTGGTTGCCGGTGCAGCCTATCTCTCCCCCGGAATTGCTGCTGGTGTTCTCGCAGGTACAGCATTTTCGAGAAAAGATAAAGGAAACCCTTTTGATGATCTCCATTTTGCTGGCGAGTTTGCTTTGTCCTTTGGAATAACTTATGGTGCATCCCTGTTGCTTCCGGGTGGGAATGATCCATTCTTTGGCAAGCAGGCAAATGAAGGATTTTTTACTACGGCAAACAGAACGTTCGTAAATAGTGCTGGACTGACAGTAGGATTGAGTTCATTCCAAGGTGGGCTATCAAGTGAAGAGCGAGCAGAACGAAGAGGTATTGGGTTATTTTTATTAACCCTTGGAACTTTGGCACCAAATTAATATAATATTGAGGTGATTGCTATGAGAAAACTTATTATTCGAGATATACTAGTTATACTTTTACTTTCTAATTTACTGGGAGGGTGTGCGACATTTTATACACCTAAAGAAAGTAAAGATAGTTTTAAGCCCTCGTTGAAAAACTCTTCTGTAGCCTTGGACATACACTTAACTGTAAAAGGCTATCGTGATAAGGTCTCTACATCAAATATCAATGAAGCCTATCGAAGTCGAGAAGATAAAACATTTGACTACGAAAAACTAGATGAAGGGATAAGGCAAATTACAAGCATTTTTGAGCATGATGGGAAAATTAATACTTTTTTAACTGGGAAGAAAAAAAAGGCAAATCTAAATCTGAGACTGCACTATATCTACGATGGCGAATATGATGATGCTCACTACTCATGGCAGTGGTTAACCGCAGTTACTGTTGGCCTAGTGCCTTTTTGGCAAAAACGAAATGTAAAACTTACTGCCGAGCTGTTAGACCCTAGAGGTAAAGTAAAGAAAAAATATAGTTATTTAGAAGAAGCTACGGATGTCAAACATCTCTTTTTACTTCCTTTGGCACTTTTTTATCAGAGCGATTCAGCCACAAAGGAAATGGTCAAAAATATTACAAAACGACTTGTTGCAGACCTGAAAAAAGATAAAGTTATTTAAAATTTGCCAGAATTTTGGCTAAGGTCCGCGTCAATCTGTGACCTCAATACCCCAATCGGCCGACATGATTAGCTCATTGGTGGCCGCCTCATTTTGTAAAAATATTCTTCTCGGTCTCCCATAAAGCCTGACGGTATGATCTCTATTTGAATGACCCAAGATCACTGACAAATCAGTTAGCGTTCTCCCTCGTTCGAGGAAGTGAAAGGCAAAAGCGTTTCTGATGCTATCCATGTTAAAGTCTGGCGTATCAGGGTATCTCTCTCTAAATCGCCTTAAATGCCTGCAAATATGGTTGGTGTCAATCACTCGCCCAAGTCTATTAGTCATCAGATATTCATTCCTCTTGGGTTGCCCCTTAAGCAGTTCTGCCACATGATCTTCAATTACGAATGATCTCACAAAACCGGCTCGTGGACTGACGATGTTTATTCTTTTCGCTTCATAATCAAAATGCTCATGTTTGACTCTAGCAAGTTCAATCTTGGTCATTCCCGTGTAGTACATGACATAAATAAACCGATACAGAAAATAAGGACTATAATAATAGAGATTTTCAAAAATCTTTTTCATATCCTCTTGAGAGAGCTTATTTCTCCTATAGACATCAATTCGGTTTCTAAATTTGATTTTCTTAAAGGGATTGGCAGCGATATATCCTTCTCGTTTCATGTGGGTAAAAATCACTTGAAGCTGTCCTTTCATATTTCCAAGAGTCTTTACTGAAAGGTTATATTCTTTCCGAATTTCAATAAGCCATTCTTGTAGCACAGTAGGAGTGATCTTTTTGGGATTTTCTTTTCCAAACTTCCCTCGAAATAACTCAACGTAAAATTTAACTTTAAGAAATGATGATTCAGGGTATTTCTCAATATAAGAATCAATAATTGAACCTAATTTGGCCTTGTCCTGATCTCGATTCCTCTTTTTCTGGATGAGTGAATTTTGAAGCTCATCAAGATAAACACTCGCGGCCCGTTTGATGTTAAAGCTCTTTCTGACTCTTTTCTCTGTTTTTGGTTCAATATAGTTAAGCGTCCATTTTCCGGTACTGGATTTCTTATAGATTTTTGCTTTAATCTTCACGTTTTCGCCTCCACATATTTGGTTATATATGCGGCCTACATGAAAAACGGCCACCTTGTGAAGTGGCCGCAGACGGTAAAAATAGGTCAAAATTTGCAAAGAAAAAAATCAGGTAAAAATTTGGAGAGAATTAAAGAAGGCCGCAGGACGATTGTCCGTCCTGTGACAAAAAATTGGGAAAAATTAGATAATATCTTCAATAATGTCTTTTAGACTTTGAGTTCTATCATATGTAAGTTTGTCTTTTGTTGTTAAATAAACAAGTCCCCACATGGTTCCACCACCAGCGAAGTAATTAGCTCTAAAGTTAGATTCTTGTTCTCTGAACTCTAGCCAAGATTTATGAGATTTATCAAAGTCTTTAAGATCATTATCTTCGATAGTATTTTTAAGATTTTCTATAAGATGTCCTAACTTTTCTTCTTGCTCTTCAAGTTTCTTGCCTGCTTCCTCTTTCATTGCTGCATTTGAAATAGGTGCATTTGGATAAAGTATATCTGAAACCATTGATACACTTGCTTTTATAAAACTAATTGCACTTTTCGATATGGAAAGTAGTTGCTCTCTATCAGGAGGACAATCTGGTGCAAGCTCATGGGCATAAATATTTCTTAATTTATAAAGTTCTTTTAAGTCTAAAAATATTTTTTCAGGGTTTTGAAGGGTCTTTTCTCCATTATTTCCATTAAGGTCAAGGTAATCAGGTTCTCTATGGTTTTTAAGTTCTAAAAGAAACTTAATGTCAAGAAGGGTTGATAAAGTTTTGTTAATAGAGTCTAAATTACTTATCGGTAAAAGGTGCGATATAAAATCACCTAAAGTGACTTCCTTTCGATATAGAGCTTTAAGGATATTCATATCGAGCTTTATATTGTCAAACTTTGAAATATTATCAGAATACTGACTATCGCTATCTACAATATCCTTAATGGTATTTCTAATATGAGTTTCGATTGTTACAACGAGGGCGACAGGGAAATACTTTACGATTTCATCAGAATGTTTTTGTTCACCTAAAAATTCCTCTTGAAGTCTTTCTATATGCCACTCAATCAATGAGGATAGACTTGATAGTTTTTTGTTTCTTTGATTCTTATCAAGAATTTCTTGAATTTTATCTCTTGCCATTTTAATCTCTCCTGCCAAATTTCTATCATACTTACTTTTAAGGTGTCTAAGTAGAAGTACAAGAAAGCGCCCATTTAAGGGCGCTTAACTAATTTAAAAGTCGTAGGGCGAGGGCATTTCATCATCACTGGCCTTAATTCTTCCGTAAGTATTAACCGTTGAAGTGATATTGTAATGCCCAAGAATTGCTTGAAGCTGATACATACTGCCCCCACGCTTGAGATAGTTATAGGCAAAAGAATGTCTGAGCGAGTGAAAGCCCCAATCTTTCTTATGCCCAATCATCGAAAACTCATTTTTAAAAAGTACGAGATGACGACTCGGCATATTCGCTTCTAAGGGCGTTCCATCCTCCTTGGTGAAAACATGCTCACCGTGGCGAGGAAGTGATTCAATAAGCTCTCGAAGTCCTTTAGACATGATAATAGAGCGATCATCATGCACCTTGGTATCTCGAAAGGTAATGGAGTTAAGTTTGAAGTCCACATCACGCCACTTGAGTTTGAGGATTTCACCACGACGGGCACCCGTTTGCACCAGAGTATAAAGAAATGGGTAAAAATAATCGGTGTAATGATCTTTTTTACTCCAATCCTTTGCTTTTTCCAGAATTTCTTTAATTTCTTCTTTAGAAAAATAAATTCTTGGGCGTTTGGGTGCCACTCGCTTTTTAAACACAATTGGCTTTAAGGGATTGCTTGCCATGATCTCTTCTTCAACCAAAAATCTAAAGAAATGAGTCAGGCAAATTTTAGTTGCATGAAGGGATTTTTCCGAATAATCGTGTTTAATCCTCAGCACTTCAAACCATTCTCTAAGCTTGGTGGTGTTAATCTCATAGAGCTTGTGTCTAGAGAAAGTTTCATAAAAATCACGAAAAGGTACGCCCCTTTGGTTTAGTTTACTTTCAGGGCATCTTTTCAAATGGTACTCGATGAGCTGCCCAATGGGCAGCTCAAGGAAGTAGGACATATCTTTTTGATGAAACTTCACCTCAAGACGGTTTTTGTGTTCTTTTGCCTCCTTTTTATTTTTGAAGGTCTTTCTTTTTCTTCGTTTGTCGATGGGACAGACGTAATCGCTCTGGTAGTTCCCATTTTGAAGTGAGTGAATTTTGACTGTAAAATTTTGCATAATTTTTACCTCCTATAGCCTGTTAGTTCGTTAATATCTGGAATTTTCAAATATTCGCCTTGCTCTTTGTAGGTTCTCTTGAAAAGCCATGTCTCAAAGGCCTCACGATCAACCATGTATTTCTTTTTGAGTCCCATATTCACAAAGGGAAAATCAGCTTCCCGTTTAATCAGTGAATAGATTACTCTAAGGCTCATCTGGTATTCCTTTGATAGCTCTTTAACCGAGAGATAACGCTTTCTGGTTATTTCTCCGTGTCCATGCGGCCTACGCGGACCATCTTGTTCAGTCAAGTGGCCGTTACAATGAACGGCCGTGTTATTTTCTTCTCTAGTCATCTCTGTATTCATTTAGGTACCTCGTTGTTTTGGATAGGTTAGATTTAAAAGCTTTGGGTTTAAGGAAAATAAAAGGGAGCGCAGTTTTTTTGTCTCCCTTTTATCTCTGCCCAAGACGTAGACATACTTATGCTTTCTTGAAATCTTCTTCTTGTAGCATCTGGATTGATGAACTCTTGCCATTCTCTTAAGCTCGACTTCAATTAGTGGCGGGACATTTTTCCAGAGCATTGAGTGACGAGTGTTCCAATCATTTTGCCAAGAAATACTAAGTTCGTTGGCATAGCGTTTGTAATAGCGAATGTGCCGAAATACCCGATCCGTAAACCAGCCCTTGTCAGGTTCTTTGGGATCAAAGTATTTGGCACGCGCTCCGCTATTTTTACCAAGGTAGGTGAAGTTGCAGGCCTGATAAATAGTGCCTAGCTCTTTTGCCTCGGTATCACTGTACGCTGTGAAATAGCGAAACTCGGTATTTGCTACCATCCATCTTATCGAATACATGATAAGAGCAGATGCCAGATTTTTGGGACTCCAAGAAATGCAAGCTCCCCGTGAGATCAGCTTTTCTTTATCTCGATTCTCTTTCCCAAGAAGAAGTGAAAAGGCATTGGGTGTACTCATGACCACTACGCCCGCCAGCTCATCTTTGTAAGTTGCGATAAAACGATGAGTGGGACGGTGGGGCATCGTGCCCAGCCATTCGTGCTTTGTGATAAATTCCTTTATCTTTTGGCACGTTTCTTTATCAACTTTCGGGACATACGAAAAAGAAAAGTCTGATATTTTAAGAGAACTTGCTTTTTCATAAGTAAGTTTTGATTCATTCAGATCACTGGCAAGATTTTGTTTTCTAATCTCATATTGCCAGCAATGATTTTTGGTATAGGTTTCCCTATCAGTAGTAGGTGTAAGCATAGTCGCCTCCAAAAAAGGAGGCGGCCGTGGTGCTTCCTACTGACCGCCAGTATTGTCATTTAAAAATCTCCTAGTCGATTTTAGTTTGCGAAACAGTGGTGATTAATACGGGACGTCCGTTTTTAAATTTAATAACCACTTCACCCCAAAAGTTTTCACTCATCACTTTTTTAAGTGAGTCGATGATCTTTGAAAGTGAACTCATTTCAATTTCCTCACGGAAACATTTTTTTCGCAGTTGACTTTTAATCCTGAATCGGTGAAATTCATTCCAACCAGTGATAAGCAAAAGATAAAAATAAGCGTGGCAGCTCTAATTTTAAATCTTCTAACTTCACGGGCCTTGTAGAATACGTCGTGAGAGCAATCACAGGTGTACTCAAGATTTTCCATGGCCTCATCAAAATCAGAATATTCTCGTAAAACGTATTCTTGCTTGAGCATTTCGATGAAAAACTCAAGTCTCTTGATGCGACCGACAACGAAGACCCTAACTCCGTAGATGGCAACGGCGCAGACGGTGTAAAGGCATAGGAAGGTAAAGAGGACATGAAGTCCTGAATTAATTGAAAGCATAGAATTTACTCCATATTGATAAAACTGTGATATCCACAGTTAGTCCCCAAGAATTGGGGGTGATTAAAAGAGACTATTTCTCTTTGATTTTTGATACTTAGTGAATTTTGTCATTCCAAAGGGCCGTTGACTCCTGTAGGCCACTTACAACAGTGCCCCGTCAACAGGCCCACGATTTAATTCATAATTAGCACCTCCTTTTGGTTATTGATAAATTGTGCTTTCTCTCCAAGCTCTATGACATTTTCATAGAGGCAGTAGAAAAACTTTCCTGAAGTGTTTTTGCATCTTTTCTTCTCCGCTTGCATCACTTTCTTTTGAATAGTGATACTTTTTGAGATGAAAAGAACCGCTTTTACTTCATCCATTAGATAATATTTCGCCATCAGCTTGTCGTATCTCCCCGCGAACTTAGCAGATGCCTCATATTCCAGTGGGAAATTAAAATGGCGATCTGGCATTGAAACTTTCAGAATAGCGTCAGGATGAACTTTTCTTATCTCTCTGATGTCGCTTTCATCGTCAAAAATTCCAGAAACCAGTACATTTTCGCTCAAATAGTTTTCCACATAGTTACACTTGGAAAGCCGTCTTTTGATTTCAAGAAGTCCAAGATCATGAAGCACTGATGAACTTTTTCGCTGCAACCTTTTCAATTCTTCCCGCCCACCGATAAACTTTAAGAGGGCCTTCTTACTCAAAGAATAAACCAGCCTGTTGCCATTTCCCCGAAGGTATATGGCCTCAATAAATCCAGCGGTGATGAGTTTATCAAGTCTGCGATGAACTGCTTGTTTACTTGCGTGTTCAAAAACGTCAGCTTGAAGGTGAGAATTAGTAGCGACTTTGTTGACAAAAAGGTAGCGAAAAAGTTTTTCATCACGTTTCGTGATGATAACTCCTTTTCTAGCTTTGAGTATCATTCAATAGCATCTCCTTGGTTAAAGGTTTAGTTGTGACTGGTGCAGAGGTTGTCATAGGAGTATCAACTTCTTTATTCTTTTGCTTCACTGTCTTGGCTCCCGTTTGGTACTCTTCTTTCACCTCTTGAAGCACTTCTTTCATGGCATTTGTGCTCAAGTAAGGGGCCTGAACTTCACATTCCTCATTACCAAATTGCCAAACCCCACGCCCTGGAGTTGCCGGAAGATGAGAGGCCTTGGCATTTCCAAGCACTCGCACGCTCCCTTCTGGAGTTCCAGTTTTGAAACACATTCTTCCGGTGATATTCTCTTGAATCCTAGTGTCAATGCTCTCTTTTGAGACTTTCTGGGTAGCAAGTACCAAATTAATGGCAGCGGCCCTTCCAAGTTTAGCGATCTTCTCCGTGAGATTTCTGGCTTCACAGATAAGATCATAGTCCTCATCATCTCTTCGTGCTTGAGCGTACAAGACCGAGGCCTCATCAACGCCGATCACAATGCGGTCAAATGGATGCCTTTCGGGTTCAATCTGTTGCACTCCTTTTTCTTCAAGGTAATCAAAGCGAGCGTCCATTTCTTTTTTAACTTTTCTAAGAGTTGAAACAGAAGCCTCAATTGTCTTGGCCACTTTGACATTGGGAAGTGTCGCAAAATCTCTAAACTCAAGCCCGCCTTTCATGTCAATCAGGTGCATTTGCAGGTGGTCAGTTGATTTTAAAAGCCCTGTCAAAAGCTGCTTAAAAAATTGCGACTTTCCTCCACCAGTTGTACCAGCAATCATCATGTGAGGGAGCTTGGCGATCTCACAGGTGACAAATTCTTTTTTTGATTCTCCAACAATGAAAGATCCACTTTCTGTTAAATTTTCCAAAGCTTGGGAAAAATCGACAAAATCCGGTAAAAATTTAGTCGAGAGAATAATCTCCACATACTTGGGATTTTTAAAGCGATTGATTTCTTCAATATCCTTTTCAAAAGAAGATTGAAGCTCATCACGCCTTGCTTTGATTTTCTCCACGCCAATACCTGGTGCCAAAACTTTTAACGACACCCTGTAAGTATCAAGCCTAGTGGCATCGACAACTTTGGGGGCAAAATCCTTGGCGTTTTTTAGCCCGAGACAATCAAGGGCATTTTGATAACCTCTCAGGCGAATGGTGGGGATAATTCCACAAATCCATAGCCAGACTAGGGTAGAGATGCCCGCCACCCCAGAAACATTTTTAAGCGTTCCCAGATAAAAAATGGCCTCAAGTCTTTCATTGTGGAAAAACTTTGGTGAGAGCCAATACAGAAAGTCGAGCTGCCACTGATAGCGTACAACCATGTACGAAATCAGCGTAATCGGGATGAGCCATTTTAAAAATCGGCCTAAAGTTCCAACCTCCTTTAATCCTTGGCACAGGATTTTAAAATTAAAGGCACAGATAATCCCAATAGCGATAGCTGCTTGGTCGAAAACCTTTGCCATTTCTTTGTCAAAATTTGACGGTTGTGGTGATTTTGAATCACTCATAAAAAATACTCCTTATGGAAAATTGGGCGTTATTGCCCAAATTTATTTTTAGTAATCCCTCTCACCCTTTAGGGAAAGAGGGGTTACGTTGGGGTGACATATCCCAATTAACTATTTGAAATTTAAAAATAGAAATTTGGCCCTTCCCATTCCGGCCGAAAAGGGTGTAGGCCATCGGCCTTAACAAAAATAAGGGTAAAAATATGGCAAAATTTAAGCATCTCACACAAGAAAAAATGGATGACGTTTGTTTTCGTTTATTTCAAGTGCAAATGGGTCTTAACGGTCTCGGTAGTCTCTTCGAGTTTCAATCACGGGAAGCAGTTTATGACCCTGACGAGTTTCACGGGATTGGCCAGCTTATAAAACAGCAATCCAAAGAGCTATCCATCCTCGAAGATATTCTTCGTTGTGGTTATGATAGTAGGGCGATCACTAAAGATTTATAGTCCTTTGGACTGACTGTTTTCTTTATGTATCTTTGCCAGCTTAAAAGGGAGATTGAGGTAGCTTGAGTTATTCTCAATCCAGTTCTTTTGATCGACGCTCAGTTTGTCTTTGGAGGATTTGACTTCAACGAAAAGAAACTCATCCTCGTTATAAGCAAATAAATCTGGCCAGCCTAAATGCCTTTCCCAGTAGCTATCAACCAAGTATCTCAAAATATTTTTAATTACTTGAGTCGGAAGACGTTCCGTTAGTATTCTGGCCTTTTGAACATCGACTTCCTCATGTGCCCAAAGATACTCTCTTAGATTTTCACTATGATCTACCCAATAATCAAACGTCCAAAGAAGTTCTTCTTTGTCTTCCGGTAATGAATCCAAATGTTCGGTGATTTCTTTCTTACGTCTTCCACCGTAACCTGACTTTCCAAAGTCTTCAGGTAGAGTTGAATAAATCATTTTTTCATTTGGTTTTTTGGGGTCATATCCTTTTCTTGTTCCAAAACATACGACTTTATTTTTCTCGTCATCAATACTTTGAACCAGCATCCACATAAATACGCCAAATAAAGCATGAAAAGGACGGCTTTCAAGTTCTACAATTTGATAGCCTTTTTCTTGTAGATGATGAGAGACAAACTCTTCTGGGGTGAGAGCTTTGTCTTTGTATTTAATCTTGAGTCCTTTCCGTTTTTCACTCTTAATATGTTCAGCATTGAATTTTAAAACTTCGATGTTGTTTTCTTTCAAAACTTCGTCTTGAGTTTTTTCAGCCATTTCATATTTTGGGTTTTCTGCATGAAGCTTCTTGATTTTTTCCAACGCCCTTTCTTGGTGTTCTTTGTAAATATCGTTATTCATCCCATGGGCAGCCATCAGAATATCGCTAATTTCGTTTTCTAAGGCCCATTTGGAAAATGATCTCATGGATTCGTGAGAAATTTCTCGCCAGTAGAACTTTTTTATTTTTGAATTAACTCCGAAGGCATTTGTTGGATAAGGAGCTTCTTTTTGACCTCTACAAGTTGGGCAAATATTCTTTTGAAATCCAAGTGTCACAGAAAGCCTTTCTCCTGTATCAAGAACGGAGGCCTCCGAAGTTTGATGAGGTAAAAATGTTTCACCAATATCTTGCTCACATGAACACATCATAATTTCGCTACAAGAGTTACACCTGTATTTTCTTATAAGTTCGTATGGGTTTAGACATACGACTTCTTGATGCGAGCAAGTTTGCATGGCCTTCCTTTTTCTAATTCTAAATATGAGCTTATTTTTATCGTTGTAATTTTGAAGTTTAAAGGCGTAACTCTACCTTTCTTTTATCGAGATCAGATAACTTACCTAAATCTGAATCCCCGTATAGTATAGGGGCTGGGAAGATTGCTTGAGCTGGCAGAAATCCCCATAGCACTTTTTTAGGGTGCTATTTTTCTTTCTGTCTTTACCCGAATAAATCCGTCAAATAAAAATTGATATTTTTTCTCACATAATTCTTATTTTGAGTGATAACAGTAAGCTGTGTACTTATATGGACCTTTGGGCTTACACAAACTTGCGTAATATTCTGAAATTTTACTCAAAATTTAATAATTCCAAGTGATTGAAAATATGTAAATGATGTATTTTTACGTCAAAAAGATGAAAAACAACTCATTTTAGGTTATAATAAGTCGAGAAGTTAAGAAGGCTCACAAATTGGGAGGTATTTATGTCCAAGGCTAGAACTATTAGGTTTAATGAGCAACTCGACTCAATGGTCGATGAGTACACCAATAAGAATGGATTAAAGCTCAACCAGCTAGTGAATATCGCTGTTAAAAAATATATTAGTGAGCCCAATGCTATTGAGCTTGAACCTGTGGATACCAATGACGGTGAATGGAATGCCAACATGAAGAAAGCTTTTTCTAAGCATAAAAAAGCGATGGATGAGCTTGCGTAAATGAAGGTAAAAATTCCGACTGTCGATCAAGTCATTGCGACTAATAAGTACATTTGTGAAGAGCAAGGCAACCCTTTTAACCTGCTCGATCATGGCAAAATTGAAAGTGCTATTCATACGGCATTTTATCCCGGTTCTTATCCATTTTCCGCTGGTGGAATTGCAAAGATCGCAGGGGCCTTATGCTTTTATCTAGTGCAGGCCCATGCTTTCATGGATGGAAACAAAAGAACAGGAGCACTTGTTGTTATTACCTTTATGAATATCAATGGGTGGGATTTGAATTATCCAGAGGAAGAAGAAAATGGAAAATCCGCTTTGGCCAACATCATTGAAAAATGCGCTGCCAGTAGACTAAAAAAAGAAGACCTCATCGACTGGTTTGACCTTCATAAAACGGATGATTTTTAATGAGTCAAAAAAGGAAGAATAAGGAGCTGAAGAGGAAAAATAAAAAGAGAAAAAAAGAAATTTCCTCTCGAAATAAACAGAAACAAGATTTAAAACTTTTTGACGAGTCTGAGTTGGCCCTGTGGAGAGATAATCTTAATAGATCAACTTCATTTAGCAATGGATTGGAACTAGAAGAAATTATAGAGAGACTGTGTTTAAGAGTTGGATTTCCTGATCTTATATTTAAAAGCCCAAAATACAGAGATACTAAAGGTAGAGAAAAAGAAATTTGTGATCTTTTGATTAATCTTGGTAACAAATTAATTGTATTTCAAGTAAAGCATAAAACTCTCAATGCGAATAAAGATGCTGAAATTATCGCTAATAGAGCAAATAGTGTCATCAGTCACGCTCAAGGACAGTTCTCTACTATCTTATCGTTACTAGAAACAAGTTCTTTGGGTGTTCAGCAGACTCTTAGTGAAATTAGTGTCAATCTTGATGAGCATGAGTTTGATGAACTGATTCTTATCGCCGTTGTTGCGTATCCGGGAATGATTGATTTTCCTGAGAATAAAAGATTTGAGGTAATGAACGGCTACAGTGTTTATAAAGATAAGTCCCTTCATATATTTGACTTAAATGACTTCGATAAAGTTTCATTGGAGCTGGATACATTTCCTGATTTATTGGGTTATTTCTCTTACCGAAAGAAATTCTATAGCGATGTAGGTATGAAAATGTCAAAAGAGCTAGATTTTCTTGCTTTTTATAAAATGAATACTGCCGACATTGAAAGCTATTTTAAAGAAAACTCAAAAATTCATTTGGAAAGTGGAATTTGGGACGGATATGTAAGTAATCGAGCTAAGGATATTTACCAAAGAAATAGGGACAATAATATATCCTATCTCTACGATAGACTGGTTGCTAAGTCTAAAATGTCCATTGGTTATAACCCATTAGGTGATAACCATGAAGAGCTGAGTTATGGCCCAGGTACAAAAGAAGCGTATTTGGCGACGTTGATAGATTTTTCAAACTTCAATAGGGTTGAGCGAAGAAGTATGGGCGATGCTATGAAAACCTGTGTATTTCGAGCTGAAGAAAATTTTGTGAGCAAAAAGAGAAATGAAGCATTTAGGCTAATTCAATTCGGAGATAATGGGAGAAGAGCTTTTATTGCATTAGCAGTTAAAGAAGGGGAACTTACTCGAAGACAAAGAATTACCTTTCTCAGCAATCTCTGTCAGACCGCTAAACTTAAGTTTGGATTCGATAATGTTATTGGAATTGCGACAGAGTCTTTGAACTGTAGTGAGAGGTCTGAAGATTATGTATCTGTTGGAGGAGAACTGGTTTATAGTGATGATGAATTGGAAAGAATGAAAACGATGTCTGAACAAATCTGGAGCGGACAACCCACATTCTTTACTGATACAGAATTCAGATAATTATTTGAATTGAATGGCCGCACTAAAATTTTTACTAATTTTTTCTTCGTGGCTAAACTCTGACAAAAAATAAGTAAAAATCCACAAGTTAAGCAATATTTTTCGCAGCCGATAAGTTCTATATGTCGGTAATTTCATTAGATTCAGAAAGAAACAGTTTTGATGTCGTAGAGAATCTGATCCAGCATAATGTATATTCTAGTTTTGGAGTTCTTGTTAAAACAGAAAATTCATTAGGAAATGATATTACTGGCTTTGAAAACTTGAAGCCGTACTATTCTTACACAGGAAGAGAATTTGACTCTGAATCTGGATTCTATTATTACCGTGCTAGAGTATATGATGCACATATTGGTCGTTTTTTACAAAAAGATGTACATAATGGAATTGCAATTGGACCTAAAACTATAATTAATAAATATATTTATGTTTTAGGCAACCCTGTTCGATTCATCGATCCGAGCGGAGAATTTGTACCAGATGTACATGGCAACTACTGTGGTAATCAGGAAAATCGTGCAGAGGCAGGGGGAGGTAGTAACCCTGATAATCCTCCAGCGACAGATAGTCTTGATGAAGCTTGTATGCAACACGACTTAGCTTATTATGATCCTGCATCATTTTTTAATATATCGGATAGTTATCAAGCAAAAAAACAGTTTAATACAGATAGTGACTTATTGTATAGGGGGACTTTATACTCTATAGAAAGTTTGTCAAAAGGTAATTTTAAAGGAGTTGTTGCAGGGGTAAGTATTGCGGCCTTTGGTTATACATTAGCCATTTACAGCTCTGCAAGATGGGCGATTTCCGAATTTGGAGACATTATAAAATCTATTTTCGATTGAGAGGAAAAATGAAAAAAATTGCTATACTATTTTTTACGTTAATATCTTTACAAGTTTCAGCTAAGAACTATGCAATAGGTGCTGGCTACTTAAGCTCTCCTCCTGTCGGGGCGAACGACAAATCAAGTCCTGTTTTGAAGCATGAAACTGAAAGTGGATTAACGCTAGATTTTTTAAAGTTTTTGGATGAATACATAATTGGAGTAGGTTATATATCTACAAAGTCTAAATATCATATGAGTAATTCAGAATATAGTTATGATATATCTATGGCTACTGCTTCCTTTGGTTACAGTTTTGAAATAGATGAAAAACTCTCTTTTGATCTATTGGGATTAGTGCTTTATGGAAAGAATAAATTCAAGTCTTCTAGTAATACAGTAATAAAAAGTAGTACAAATTTTGGATATGGTGTAGGTGCTGTTCTTACACACGAGTTAGTAAAGTATGATGAAAACAACACATCAATAGATGGATATTTTGGAGTTAAGTTAATCAATATAAATGCTGATAATTTTGAATATAATAATGAAATATTTCATGGCGATAAGTTTGAAAAGCACTATAATTTAGTGCTTGGGTTTAAATACGGTTTCTAGTGAATGAGATTTTTATGAGATAATCAATTTTTATGTTCTTTGTGGGCACTTGTTGATAAACTTTTTAAAGTTTATTAGAGCTTTTGATATCAAATTGTCTTTGTCGCTTATTATTCTAAAATTGGGGATATGGTTGCCCGTCAGGAAGGTATAGATATAACATTGCTACCACTAAGCCTATCTTCTAGAGGACAAGGGCGTGTTGGTGAAATGACTCGTTTGGTTTCTGGTGCTTTTGATTTAGCAATAAATGAAGCAGAAAAGTTTCGAACTAAGAAAGATAGTTTTTCTGGAGGAATTATTTTGCTAGTAGATGAAGCAGATGCTCTAACTCAGTCAAGGGAGTCATCGCAAATGCATCATGAAGACAGAGCAGGTGTTAATGCTTTTATTAGAGGTGTCAGCAGGATAGAGCGAAGTGGTTTACCTATAGGTATTATAATGTGTACGAATAGGTTAGAGTCTATTGATCCAGCTGTACAAAGGCGTGCTTCTGAAGTACTAGTATTCAAACGACCGAATAGAGATGCCCGTAAAGCAATAATTTATCCCGTTTTATCAAATCTAGGTTTATCAGATAAAGAAATTGATAATATAGTTGAGGTAACTGGCGAAACGAATGATTTAGACTATGGGTTTGCTTGTTCAGATTTAATTCAAAGACTTATCCCTACTATTATTCTTGATGCCTACCCTGATAAGAGAATATTAGCTGAAAGAGCATTGTCTATTGCTAAAGAGATGCTTCCTACTCCTCCATTTAGCAAAGGAGTTTAAAATGGCAAGTTGGTCTTTACCTTTATTGCTAGAGGGTGTTCACAAAGATATAGAATCTCGCTTAGATTGTATCAACCTTACTATTGGTCATGCTCCTTCAAAAGGAGATGGGAGTGAGGTGATTTGGAAGGATATTTTCAATGATTATCTACCAGCTCGTTATCAAGCAGAAAAGGCATTTGTAGTAGATAGTAATAATAATTTCAGTGACCAGATTGATATTGTAATTTTCGATCGACAGTATTCACCTTTTATATTCAAGAGAGATGGGCAGGTAATTGTGCCAGCAGAAAGCGTATATGCGATTTTTGAGTCTAAGCAGAAAATATCAAAAGGTGATGTTGTTTATGCAGCTAAAAAGATTGAATCAGTCAGAAAATTACATCGAACAAGTCTTCCTATTCCTCATGCTGGAGGAACATATCCTCCCAAAAGGCCGTTTCATATAATTGGTGGAATTTTAGCACTAAATAGTGACTGGAATTCAAACTTTGGAGATCCTTTAAGAAATGTGCTGGCAAAATTGAGTGATCAACAACAAGTAGATATAGGATGTGCAGCATCTTTTGGATATTTTAGTAAGAATGCTAATTCAGATGAGTTTTGCTATATAGAAGACGAAAAGGCAGTAACTTCATTTATTTTTGATCTTATTTCTAAACTTCAATTCTGTGGAACCGTTCCGATGATTGACGTCTTGGCATACTCTAAATGGACTAATTAATTAGGTTGTCGATTTTTATTCATTTAGAGGGTCATGATTAATCTAGGCTAGAGTAGTTTATTTAATAATTCTATTAATTTCATTCAAGTTTTTAGGCAATTTAACCGAGTAATATCATATAGATTACTATTTATATTGAGGTTTTAATGAGTTCCCTTATTAAACCTTTTTGTTCATAAAACCTCACAGTTTCGACTGTGACGCCTGACTCTTCTGCTAATTTTCCGATAGTGTAATCTTCTTTCATAAAATTATTATAAACCCTGTAGTATACTACGGAGTAAAGAGCTTATTACTCTCGTTATTTCAGGAGGTTAGAGCCTGACACCCAGTGCTAAAAAGTGAGCACCTTATCTGCTTCAATAGTCCACTCAGTTAATTCACTTAGAGTACTTTTATGAGTTCCATCAATTAATTCATCGTCATGAATTCCTCTGGCGTCCATGCAAGTACCACAAACACCGATTGGGCCACCCCCTCTGACAATATTTTTAATCATCAGCTCAATATTATAAAAACCTTGAGGAACTTTTTGTCCTGACTTAGAGCAAGCTGCTGCATCACCGATAAAAAAGACTTTCACTTCATTTTGCTTTTCCTTAAGAACTGCTCCAGCTAAACGAAGTCCATTATAACTTTCTTCTGAGCCGTATGGACCCTTGTTTAATATAAATAACATCTTTTGCATTTTATTCTCCTTTCTCAATCTAAGAGTTATCTACTCTATAAATAAACTTTAAATTTATGTAATTGTGTCGTGAATTTTCGTTTAATAAGAACATAATTAATCCTTTAGATTCCACAAGTCGGTAGTTGAAGCAATAGACCATACCAATACTGGTAGGTTTAACCCCGTGACAACTAATAAAACTCGTAATGAATTTAGAGACTGAGGAAGAAGCTCAGTCAAAACCAGTGTAGCAATGACCACAGTTATAGGAGAGAAAAACAACATGCGACGAGAGTACAGGCTTCGTCCAGAACGAAGTAATATTTCCCACAAAATCAACAATAAAATTGCCAACCCTAATAAAACAAATCCCATAGGTTCAAAAAAATCTTTAAAGCTATCGACCAGTCCTTTGTTGCCTAGTTGAAGAGCTTCAGCCATGAACCCAAAAGTAATATGAAAAGCCGTCCCCATTGAAAAAACATAAAGACCTAATACCAAAAAACATTTAGACAATAATGTTCCTGCCGGTTTCAAGGCGATGTATGTCTGGGGGATTATAGTTACACCGACAAGCGGAATGCCGAAGTAAGCCAGGTAATGGCCTAGTAGCAATTCCGTATGAGTTTTATTTAGCAGCAATTTTTGAACCTGATCTAAGGTAACCGAAAGAGCCGTTCTCATACCCTCAGACTCCGGAGAATAACCTGACATCACATCAGCAAGAACACATATGAGCCCACCGAATACGCCCGTGAGACCAAGAACACGTAATATATAACGCTTTTTAATATCCATCTAATCCCTTTCTTTTTTAATTGGAACAAGCACTCTATTCTTTAAACTATAAAAAATCCAAAGTCCTAATACTAAATCGACAACAGCACAGAATACAGGCCACCAATGTGGTACACTTGGATTTTTAAGAGCCAAGTCATGAAGAAGGTCAAAAACTCCATGTCCAATCATTCCCATGGCCGTGATCAATGGCCTATAAATGCCCAATAACCCCAAAACAATAAAAACAAGTGCGATAGACGATTCTATCAAAACAGTAGAGGTTGACCTGCTCATTACACCAAAAAGAATGTAATATGTTGCTATAACGATAAGAAGAACAGGATAAAAACTTTTATCTTCCTCTAATTTCAATTTGGATGCCAAGAATATAATTCCAACAGAAAGACTTATACCAACAATAATTTCAATAATAATTTTTCCTCCCCCTTTATAATTCTTCCCTTAAACCAAGTTTTTCTTAATTTCTTCAAATTCTTCTTTACTAATTTCACCTTTGGCATAACGCCTTTTTGCAATCTCAAGAGGCGACTCTTTTTCTTGTTCGTCTTGTGAGCCCCTCTTGACTAAAAAAATGACCACAAAAACAATTGCCACAATAAAAATTCCCCACCAAAAAAACATTCCAAAACCATGTCCCCAATCCAAAAAACTAGAACCATCCATATTGTGCATTAATCTTTCTCCTATTTCTTTTTTCTAAAAAAATGCCATGACCTAATTAAACTGCTTTAAAGATTTTTCAATCCAAACAGATATCTGCTTTCTCTCTTTTTCTGTGAGTTTGGACTTATGATGAAAAACTCTATATTTGAATGGTGGCATTACATCTTTGGCAATACTTTCTTTTATGGCCTCCAAGTCTTTAAGTGGTCCCTCATGACTTTTAAAAGGAAAATCATCAGAAAAATCAAGGTGCTTCTTAGCTTCAAGTATGTCGCTATCAATAATTCCTTTTATTATTGGGAGTTTGTAGTACCAAGGATAAGTTGTCTGGTTACTATGGCAGTCAAAACATGACTTCTTAAATATATGTTTTATCGTTTTTAGGTACTCTTTATTTATATCTTTATATATTGCCTCTCTTGAATCGTTTGGCTTTTTAGGACCTTCTGTAGGCAGCCTCTTTGAGTGATCTTCTCCTCCATGAGACCAAACGCAAATTGGTAAAATGCAGAAAATAAAAACAACAAGTATCTTGGTCTTACACCTTAACCTAATATTTATCATAAGGTATTACCTTGCCATCTTTTCGAAATTTAAAAACTGTAAATTTATCCTTATGGCTTCCATATTCCATACCAGGACTACCCATTGGCATATCAGGAACAACAAGTCCTTTAGCTCCCTTAGGATTCTTGAGAAAATTTTTAATACTTGCTGCTGGAATATGGCCCTCAAAAACATAATTTCCATAAACGGCCGTATGGCAGCTTCTCTTATCTTTTGGCACGCCAAACTTATCTTTTAACTCCTCCAAGTTCGGTACAGGGATTTCTTTTAACTTGAAGCCATTACTCTGCATATGCTCAACCCATTTTGTACAACATCCACAACTGGGGTTCTTATAAACCTTAAAGATTGGCTTCTCTGCGAATGCTGTTAAAGAAAAAAATGTCAACATTAAGACTAACAAATTACTCATGAATCCTCCATCCGCTATCTTTATGAAAGCGAAAATATAAATATTTACTTAACTTAATTGAAGTTGGAAAAAGAAAAACCAGTTGCAAAATTGGAATGACAGATATTCTTCCATAAATTACTGGATTAATACTTGTATACCACCATCTTCCAGTTTCTAGTGCATGCAACTCCATAAAAACACTTAAAGCTACAGCCGAAATGCTAAGAGTAACCCACTGGGACGCATTCCACGTTTGAAGCCCCCAACTAAGACTTTTTGAAAAAAGTGACACCGCTAGATATGCTATCCAAGTAAGAATAACATCACCCAAAGAAACTTTTAACATACTAATAGTTGTAGGCTTCACTTCGCCATGAATAAACAAAGGAATGCATTGGGCATACTCCCAAATTAAATGAAGAAAAAATGACAACAAACTCAAAATAGCGAAAAAATTAGTCAAAGAGTATCTATTTTTTGTCATTTAACACCTTGTGGTCTGCATACCACCTCATATTACAAACATCATCACCATGGGAGAGAGTTTTAGTTCTTTCATAGAAACCTTTTTCATTATCCAATTGTGGAAGAGCGAAATCGTATTGGCACCAAGACTCTTTAAACATCTCTAAATAATCCGAGTTATTCAAGGACTTAATGAAATTGCATGGAGCACATTGAAACCAATCAGTGCATAACCTTTGGTCTTCTTCCCAAAATTTGTATTGATAACCATTTTTGTCTTGAGAAAATGGGAATAGACATAACATTTTAATAAAAGCGTTCAATTGCTTTTGGGGCGTTCGGTGTCTTATTTTTGCTAAGATAATAAAGGGCATAGAAAGAGCTGTGTAGACACTCCAACCTATTTCAGAAAACAGTTGTTTGGCCCAATCAGCAGGGATTTGTTCATCTCTAAATCCTTGATAACAAGAAGCCGAACAAGCCACTAAGAAAACCATGAGGCGATTACCTCTAGTTTCATAAACTTTGAAGTCAGTGGTCTCAAGAATTCTAGCCAAATTTAGCCAAGTGTTACTATAGACTTTTCTTACTCTTTTCTTTGTAAATCTACCACGACTCAGATTGCTTGGGTCAATAAGCTTCCCAACTAAAACCCTCTTCATGTTTCGATATAATATTAAATAAATCAGAAATTTCTTCATAGGCTTTTCTTTTCCTTTTTTCTTATGAAAATCTTTGTAGCCAAGAAAACAAGTCCAAAGCCCACTAGGAAAACGAGACTACCAATAATCCAGAAATAGGGGGGATGCGTATGATTGATGTGAATAGGATCATGTAAGCACTCAATCACTAAAATGTTCTCCACAACAAGAAGGAACAAAAAAACTAATTTTTCGGTTTGCCTCCGTAATTTTCTCTAAAAAGCTCTCCTGACTTTCCACTTCAGTGTAATTAGGATGATCCTTCCAAATCTCATAAATCTTATCATCTATTTTCTTTGCTTCTACCGCAGATTCAATTCTTAATGGATTTTGATGGTTGTAACCCTGATCTAAGCCTGGCGAACGCAAATGAATGACTGCTATATACTTCCCATATTCTTTTTCTTTAGAGGTGTTAAAACTTTTCCAATAAGACTCTTCACTATTGGGCCAATATGCTAGTCG
>JAONMX010000049.1 GCA_028378565.1 Bacteriovoracaceae bacterium | reverse complement strand
CTATTCCTTGTATGAGAGATAGAACGATGCACTACCCTGCTAATTTTTATACCTTCAGATGATGTCACTAAGACAAAAGATAATTTAATGAAGGGAAATGTTTCATTTCTAACAAGACCTACTGCTCCTAAGCTATCTCTTTATGTAAATTCACAAGGACAGAATGACAAAGTTGGTATGGGTGATACTCTTCAAACAGATGGGCAGATTACCGCCACATTACTGGCCGACTTTTCAGATAGTAAAAAGAGATTAAGCTCTCTTTGTTATAATACGATTATTACATTTGCTAGAACATTAACCTTTTGGAAAAAAGAGAGATGGGAAATAAGATTTTACAATAAGAAGAGTGAACTTATTGCAAAGAAAAGAATAAACCCTAGAAAATATAAGTCTGGAAAATCAATTAAAGCTACTTTTGAATATAACGTAAGTGGAAGTGACCTTATTCGAGCAGAACTTTGGTCAATTAATAAAAAACAAAAAGTAATTGATCTCCTAGGAGCTACCAATCCTGTTTACCTAAATTAATTGATCTAGTTCTTTTAAGACAACCGCTTCATTCTCATGATGAATGAAGTGGGCACAATCTTTAACAAAAGTGAATCTACCATCTTCGCAATACTCCATTGATTGTTGGCCCAGAGACTTAACGAAAAACGGATCCTTTTCACCCATTAAGAGAATCATAGGAATTTTAACCTTGTCGTCACTATCTTTCGTGTATCTCATGGCCCGATACCAACTTGTCATTGATGGTAGACACTCGGCCCATGTCGCACAGTAGGATTCAATCAATGCATCAGGTAATTTTCCATGACTACCTTTTTTGATTGAGCTCTTTAACAATTGAAAGTTTTTTATCTTTAAAAGCTTCATCGATAATTTTTTAATATTGATTAAGAAAATATACCAACCTTTCATCATCTGCTTTGGGTTTGAAAGTAATGCCTTTTTAAAAACCAACCAATGAGGAGCATTCAAAGTAACTGCATTTATAAATGATTCATGATAGAAGGTTGATAGATACCAAACAACAATAGCTCCCCAATCATGACCAACCAGATGTACATTCATTAATTTTAATTGTTTCTTGAAATCTATAATTTCATTACATACAACATCTAAGGAATACTCACCGAGATCATTTGAGCTACATGGAGACTCTTTGTAACCTTTAAGCTCAATAGCAATGACCCTAACACCTTTGTTCTTGTAATAATCAAGATATCTCTCCCAAGTATAAGCTCGTTCAGGAAAGCCATGAAAGAATAGGAAGACTTCTTCAGAGTCCACTTTATTATCAAGGAAACCAAGTTTTTGACCTAGACAAGTGAGATGTTTATACGAGTATTTTGCCATAGATATATTTTAGACTTTTTATGAAATCTGGCCATAATTTATACATGGCCAATGAAAATAAAAGATCTGCATTTACTAAAGCGACAACTTTTGTCAAGTTATCTGGCATTCCTGGGCCACGTGGTTATCTGTATTTTAAATATGTCAGATTATTTCAAAAAAATATTCTTCAGGCTTTCACAAAAGTGAATAAAGAATATGGGGAAATAGCTAGCTTCCCTTGGCCTATGAACTCAGTTATTGTTTACTCTCCGAAGTTAATAAAAGAAATCCTTGTTGATAATAATCGCTCATATATAAAAGGAGAACAAATAGAAGAGATAAGGGCCGTTGTTGGAAATGGACTTGCTACTAATAATAATCATGATAGCTGGTTAAAAAGCAGAAAACTAATGGCCAGAGAATTCAATAAGAAGTCTGTAAAAAAGTTTTATGATATTTTTAGTAAAGAATGTCATAAATCAATATCACAAATAAGCTCACAAAAAATATCTCAAGTTGATATATGTGAAGTTATGAAGCTATTAACATTTAATATTGCAACAGCAACAACATTGGGTAAAAAACTTAGTTCGGAAGATGCAGTAAAAGTAAATGAAGCTGTTCACTATACATCCATAGTTACCTATGAACGAATTTTTCAATTTTTCCCAATTCCTTACTGGGTTCCCACTTTGAAAAATCTTAACTTCAATATGCATTTCAAAAACTTAAATTCGATAGTTAAAGGAATTATTTCAGAAGAAAAAAATAATAAGAATGCTTCAGGTGAAAGTATTCTAGAAAAACTGGTTCAAGCCAAAGATGAAGAAACAGGATTTAGCTTCAAAGAAACAGAATTAAGAGACGAAATATTAACTCTCCTTATTGCAGGTCATGAAACCTCTGCCCATACATTAACATGGGCTTTTGGACTCCTTGCTAAACATCCAGATATTCAACAAAAGCTATATTTTCAAATAAAAGATTTAACAGACCCTGAGGAAATAACAAATCACCCCTATTTAATTCAAGTCATAAAAGAAACCATGAGGCTCTACCCTGCCTTCCCTGTTCTCTCCAGAAAGGCCAATCAGAATCTTAAACTCGGAAAATATCATTTAGATAAAGAAACAAATGTTGTTATTCCCATTTACGTCACACAGAGATCTACAGAATATTGGGATGAACCATCAACGTTTAATCCTGATCGCTTTGAAGGTGATAGTGGTGAAAAACTCGATAAGAGTTATCAGTATCTTCCTTTTTCTAGAGGACCAAGACGCTGTATCGCTGAGCTATTTGCCATGGACGAAATGTGTCTTATTATCAAATACTTTATAACTGAGTTGCAGTTTCAATTAAATGGAGAGCTTCCTGAAGATATTGCTCAAGTGAGCCTGAAGCCCAAAGGTGGAATGAGACTGTCCCTGAAAACGAGGGTCAAATAAATTAACATTTTGATGATGGTTTAAATGAAAGTAACCACCAACAGTGAAAAAGTTAGCAATCTTATAATATAAATTATGATTTAAATTCACAATTTCGATTGAGCCATCTTCTTTTTCTTGATGACAGTTGTAATTAATATGAGCAAATATAGCAACGATAGAAAGAACACCTGGAAGATAAAAGGTTAGAAAGAGAGTTTTACCTAATAGCATATACCAAATGACTAATCGTAAAATAATATTGACATGAAAGGCCAGAGTTTGAGTTTTCATAATAAAAGAATAGTTCTCAGTACTGCCATGAATCTTCATTAAATATTTTCTAGTGGCATCAATCATATATCTCATTGGGGCAGACAGAAAAACGATAAACGACATACCTTTTGGATTAACGGGATCAAGTTCTTCATCTGAGTATTTATGATGCAAGAAATGAACTAAGACAAAATTTTCAAAACCATAGAGAACCCAGTAACCACAATACTCTCCAACGACTCTATTTAGAAAATCATTCTTAATATTATTATGAGATGTATTATGAAGAAGAGAGGCCAAAACGAGACCATTCATCATTGCGAAAGGAATGATAAGAAGATACCAATGACTATATTCAAAACCAATAGAGATGCCCGTAACACTTAATAGTGCTATCAATACAAGCATCACCAACATATCTAAAGCATAGCTTTTTAATAGATAAAGTCGATCCTTATTTATCTTTCTAAAGATAACTGAACCTTTCATAAAACTCCCGATACTGCCTTATACAATATTCAGAGTTTAAATAAATCTTTTTTGAAATATATACAGATACTGCCAAAATTTTAGACATAAAAAAAGCCCCATATAATGGGGCTCCTTCTCATATAAAACTATATATTTATTTTTCCTATGCTTCTCTAATAACGTACTTATCTTTACCAGCATCAACCATTTCTTTTAGCTCTTTACCTACCTTAAAAAATGGTACTTTCTTAGGTGGAACCTTCACCACTTTACCGGTCTTGGGATTCCTTCCTTCATATGCTTTATAATTTCTATTAGCAAAACTACCAAAACCTCTAATTTCGATTCTTTCATCACCGTAAAGTGATTTAATCATTGAATCAAAACAAATATTAACAATAGTCTCTGCTTGTTTATGTGTTAAGTTAGCCTGCTTTTCTAAAGCTGCGATTAAGTCTGCCTTTGTCATGGTTCCCCCAGTGTAAACTCAATGAGTTAAAGTACTCTTTTTTGTAGTTTCAATGATTTATCGGCAACTCTTCGAATATACTAAAGTCTTTTTTTATTTTTACTATAATTATAGATACTTAGGGCCTCCAGCTGAATATATGGCCATAATTATTGCCTTATTAAAAGCAACTGTTTCATATAAGCTGTGGATATCAGATGAAAACCCTTTAAATTACATCCCCATTATAAAATATAAATACTTATAAATCGTTAAAGATACTTCATGGAAAGACGAAAAGAATACTAGAAAGGTAAAGATGGGTATTAGGAAAAGAAAAGACATATTCACAAAGTTTGTTATCAGCTTGTTTATGCTGATATCTATCTTTTCGTGTGTTTCCGAAGAAGGTCGAAAAGGACGTCCCCTTATTTCCGTTATTGGATCTGATGGTGGTACTGATACAGCCTGTACAGAATTCTATGATGTCACCACATTGGGATGTGTTTCAGAATGTAAGCTTGGAACCCATTTAGCTGATGACACTGAAGTTCAGGATCTCTTTACTCAGCTTGAACTTCAAGGGACAGCACAAAGTATTATCGATGAAATCACTCTTGCACAATCAACTGCACAAGGTTTATGTGTTGATGGTAGTGGTGTTCTTCGTCCATCAGGTGCCGTCTTTGTTAATAATGATTTCTGCGCCTGCTTGAATGGTAAACCGGATACAGTTAATAATTGTGCTAGCTTTTGTTCAACTAAGACAAATGAAACTTCTACCCTTTTTGGTTCAGTTGAACTAGGGCCTGAAGTTCTCTTTAATAGTGACTTAGGGAATCTTGAAAATTGGTGTAATAACACAATTACTGGATCAAGCCTTTCAGCTCCAGGTTGTTTCTTAGAAGTCTATGATGGTTCTGGAACAAGTCAATTACCGATCGTGCTACAAAATGACAGTAACAATTTTGAAGTAAATATATCTCAATTAGATTACGGCAAAGTATATGTAGCCTCAATTGTTGAATCCTTATCAGGTTCAGACTCTAGAACTTCAAGTTTCCAAATTTTTAGAAAAGATCAACAAGATGGAGATGAGCCTAATAGAGCACCTCTTAGGATCATGCCTGTTTCACAATACACTTGTATCTCAAGAACTCTAAGAACTATTAACTCAACAACGTTCTATGAAGATTTTTTTAGAATTCACTTTTACTTTTCAAGTGACGCCACTCCTCCAAGCCTACCACCTGGAGTAAAGAATATTGTTTGTCATGATATAAATATTCTTGGTGAAGATGATAGTCCACTATTTCCAAGACTAGAATTGATACCACAGCATATGGCCGTGTGGGACCAAGCGGACCCTCAGTTTGTAGATGCCAATCAAGATGGAAGAGCTGACATTAATGAAACAATTGAACAAAGACTTTTAGAAGAAGCAAATATTCAAAGAACCTTAACAATCTTTTCACCTTTCCCATGGCCTAATATGCCAACGATTCCAAGTTTTAATGAAGGTAATAATAATCCGAACCTTGGTTTCTATATGCAGCCTTGGATTAACCCTGTGACTGGTGATGGTTTCTGTCCAGACCAAGAAGACTACAATGGTAGTGACCCTATCTTTAAAATTTTAAAAGAAGTTGTTGGTGTTGATACAGAAGGAATTTATCTTGCTGAAAGTGAGCCACGGGCCAGAGGTGATGGATCATTTGTTCAAGATGTACTTATGATTAGAGAGAATTTATTAAATGATATTTGGTTTTACTTTGAAAATGGACAGCATTTTGTTCCAGATGAAATATCTTCAAAGACTAAAACCATTCACTTCTATTGGCCAGCAGATCCAGTGAATCCTTATATCAGAAAGTCTGAGCAAACGATCTATACTATCAGACACCCTTCAAATATTGGATCCAATGGCGTTCCAGCAGCTGGACTTGTGAATCAAGTGAGACCACCTGATAAGAGATTTGGCTGTATTCCAGCTCTTGATTAGACTCTATTTTTACGCAAAGAAGACATTCTTAAAAACAATCCAACTAGGCTTAGCGATTGTCCCATAGAAGAATATAAAGATACCTATTCTTAATCCAGTCAAAAAAGTAAAGCGAACTGACCACTGAGCAATACCATCGAAAACTCCTGTACTTGATTTCTTTTGTGCCCGCTTAATCATAAAGCCAAGAATAATAGTAAAAATATTACAGCCAGCAAAAATCATTAACTTCTTACGATCATCAAGAAGTTGAAAAAGAGAAGGTAGTGCAATCTTATCTCTTAAAAGTTTTACTAAGAATATCAAAAGCTTTGGAAATTTTTCAACAATGGGACCCGCAATTGTGGCCTTCGTACTTTGTTTGAACTGAGCAAGGAGTTCTGCTTCCGACTGAGACTGAAAAGTAGAGAGACTCATATTCATCATGGACTTCATATCAACAGACTTACCATTATCCAGTTTTAAACCTTTCATTTCTTTCATGATGGCCATGGTATTATTTGTGGCCACAGCTTCTTCTAGTCTTTTTCGAGCGGCAGGATCCATATTTTCCATGGCCTGAAGAAGCTGATTAGACTGTTTAAAGTCCTGCATAGATTTTTCTAGCTCATCAACATCTTTACCGCTTGTATCTTCAGCACCAGAGTCTGAATATGTAGAAAGTGAAAATAGAAAGAGGCCACTTAAGAGAAGTGGCCATATTAAAAACGATTTAAGCGTTTGCACCAACTTTATCTCCAGCAGAATTCTTATTAAATCTATCAAAGATTAGAGTCACTGGAGCAGCTACAAAGATTGAGCTGTAAGTACCAACAAAAACACCTAGAGTAATGGCCAAGAAAAAGTCTCTAATGGCCAGACCACCCATAAAGAGCATTGTCATTGATACAAAAAGTGTTGTTCCAGAAGTTAAAAAGGTTCTACTTAATGTTTCATTGATTGCTTCATTTATATGTTCTTTTATATCTCTGTTTGGAAACTTTTGCTCATGTTCACGAACTCGGTCATAAACAATAACCGTATCGTTAACTGAATAACCAATAACCGCAAGAAGAGCGGCAACAGTTTGTAGCGTAAATTCAGTACCTGTAAAAGCAAAAACACCTAGGATAATTGAAACATCATGAAAGAGAGCAACAATAGCACCTGGAGAATACTTAAAATCAAAACGAAGACCAACATAAACCATAATGGCAATGAGTGCCCAAAGCATGGCCTGAAAACCACTTAACCTAAGCTCTGCACCAGCTTTTGGTCCAACAATATCAATCTTTCTGACATCAATTTTATCACCATATTCACTCTTTAGAGTTTCATTAACTTTTTCTGTAACAGAGTTAAGATTACTCTCGTCACCTGGAACTTTAAGTAAAAATTCATTTTCTTGTGGTTCACCAATTGAAATTGCCGTCACTTCACTAAAGCCATCGGCCTTCATATTCTTTCTAACATCTTCAAGAGAAATTTTTTCCATGAACTTAACTTGAACTTCAGCTCCCCCTCTAAAATCAACCCCATATGACATTTTTGTAAAAAGACCATAAAGAGAGATCGCAACAATGATAGTTGAAAGAACCGCTGTCATTCCAAAGTATTTAGTAAATATAAATTTTGTATCTGCTTTTATTATTTCAAACATCTTATTTCCCCTATCCTTAAATACTTAAGTCTTGTCCTTCAACTTTATTCATATAAAACTCAAACAAGAGTTTTCCTACGAAATAAGAAGAATAAACAGTTGAGATGATACCGATCAATAAGGTTACTGCAAAACCTCTAATAGGACCTGTACCAAAGTTTAGAAGACATATACCTGCTAGTGCAGTTGTGATGTTAGCATCAAGGATTGTCCAAAATGCTTGATCAAAACCTGTTTCTACCGCTTTATAATTACTAACCCCTTTCCTGACCTCTTCCCTTATCCGTTCATAGATAATGATATTCGCATCAACCGCCATACCAATGGTAAGAGCGATCCCGGCAATACCAGGAAGTGTAAGAGTTGCTTCAAAGCCAACCAGACATGCAAGAACAAAGAGAATGTTCATGGAAAGAGTCATGATGGCAATACCACCAGCAATACGGTAGTAAATAAAGATAAAGATAAAGACTAGTGCAGCACCAATTAAACCAGCAACACGGGCCTTAGTAATTGAGTCATGTCCAAGTGAAGGACCAACAGTTCTTTGTTCTTCAAATTCTAACTGAACAGGAAGAGCACCAGCTCTTAAGACAAGTGCTAAGTCTCTTGCTTCTTTCATTAACTTATTAAATCCACCCTGACCTAAAGTAATCTGCGCTCTACCACCAGCAATCTTAGTTTGAATATTTGGAGCTGAGTACACATTACCGTCTAGTACGATGGCCATTCTCTTACCAATATTTTGGCCAGTAAGTTCTTCAAATGTTTTTGCCCCCTGAGTTTTAAACTCTAGAGAAACATAAGGTTGATTTTTTTGTTGATCAATTTGAACTCTCGCATCTTGAAGAGCTTCACCAGAAAGTTTTGAATTCTTCTCAACAAGATAAGGAATCATTGTTTCG
>JAONMX010000048.1 GCA_028378565.1 Bacteriovoracaceae bacterium | reverse complement strand
CCAAAAGCATAATTTAGCTATCTTATAACCTAGAAACTGAAACAGAATTGTCATTAAACAAAATGAAACAAAGTAAATATTATCGAAAATAAAGGTTACAAACAAAATTGGCCGAAGAGCACTACTTCCAATTTTTAAACTCTCAAGAACAAATAAGAAATACACAGACAATGCTTCCAACAGGATTGCATTTCGTATTACCGCGGTTCTTTTTACATACTTAACTTTCACTTTTTACCCATAAAGAATTTAATAAAATTGATGTATAATATAATACATGGAGAAACTTGAAATAACCACATTATGTATTAGTTGCGATAACTGTAGGCTCATATGCCCAGAATCCTCTCTTTTTGTAACAAAAGAGGGATACGCTATAGATGACTGGAGCTGTACATTATGTGGGCTTTGCATTGAAGTTTGCCCTGTAGATTGTATTAAGTTCTCTGACAACAATGATTAGTGCTTAAGAAGGATACTTTTTTGCGTCACAGTCAGCTGTTCTAATTCAATAAGATTACTCCCATTACCGTAACAACCATTTTCTACTTTAGATAAATTAATAATATTATTTCTTACTAGGAAGTTATAAAGCTCACCTTTTTGTCGTTCAAGTAAGCTCTTACATGAGTGAATATATTGTTCCTCTGTTCCAAAGTCCCAATACTCATATTGATTGAGTCGTACAAACTCAGTATTGTCGTTTTCTTTCTTTATGACCTTTTCAAAAAAGTTTAAAACACCTTCTTCGTAATTTATTTTTGCTAAATTTATAATACTCACGCCGCTAAAGGTATAGCCGGTATAATTCTTTGTTATTCCATCAAATTTATTATCATCTTTCCAGGCCACAGAGTTATACTTTTGATCTTCGTCAAACTTTACACCAAACAACTGATGTTCAACAGATGAGTTACTAAGGATTCTCTTTTTTAATTCTTTTGAAAATAAAAAAACGTCTGAGTTAATAACGAGAATCTTTTCATTTAATTTCTCTTTCTTAATTAAGTTATGAATTGCTCCTCCAGAGCCAAAGAGCTCTTCTTCAACAATAACTTTTATGTTTAATTTATTTTTTTTTACATAATCAATAACTTTGTCTGATAAGTGGTGAGCATTAACAAAGAAGTTTTTAATACCTAGCTCTTTCGCAAATACGAACTGTGAATATAAGAGTGTTTTTTCAAACAGCGGAAAGATAACCTTCGGTACTTTTTTGCCGACCTCTCCCATTCGTGTCCCCTTGCCGGCACCTAAAATGTAACAATATTTAATATTCATAGTATATGTCTGAGATTAAGTGACAGAGTTTATTAAGTTCAGGGACCTTTAAACTAATTTTCTTAATTTTTTCAAAGCCAAATCCAATATACTTTAAGTATCTTTCATTATTTCTAGTTTTATAAATATAAGCAAAACTTCCTATTGCTTTAAAAGACCTTTGTATTGTCATTAGTTGATAGAGGTGTTCGAAGTGTTCAAAATTAGGCTGTATTTTTTTAGCTTTTAGAAACTTCTCCCAGTAATAACTTTTAAGCTTATAAACATTTTCCCTATCTAGTTCATAATAACAATCCTCAAGAACTGAAACTAGATCGTATTGCGGAAGCCCTAATCTAGCATCTTGAAAATCTATGATGCGTATATCATCATCTCTAACCATAATATTTCTTGAGTGAAAGTCTCTATGAGTAACAACGGTATGTTCTTTTGATATTTTTTCACAAACAATTTCAAACTGCTTTCTTAGTGCCTTAACTCGGCTGTCTGATATACTTACGCCAATTAATTTTTCAACAAACCATTCAATGCAAAAATCAACTTCATACATGAATTTAGAATAATCGAAAGAAAGCTTGGTAAATGTATTTTGGTAGTGTTTTTTTGGATCAATAGAGTGAATCTTTATCAACTCATCAATAACTTTTTCATACGACAAATACTGGCTCTCTTTAGACGTTTTTTTAGATAAGTGCTTTAGAAAAGTAATATCCCCTAAGTCTTCCTCAAGAATGTAACCCTTATCTAATTTATAGTCATAAACTTCTGGTACCAAGATATCGTATTTCTTCCATGCTTGCTGAACCTCAATAAACTCATTTTTTAAGTTCGAATTTTTTTCAAGTGCATTCCCAAGGCATACCACATAAGAGTTCTTATCTGTTCGAACTCGGTAATATCTTCTAGTCGAAGCATCTCCCGTTAACCTATTTGTCTCGATAATTGTTTGTTCTTCGATTTTCTTAGCACTTATAGACTCTTGAAATAAAGACTCTACAAATAACCTTTCTGATACCTCTAGTTTCAATTTAAACTCCTTCTAACGTCACGTACAAGATTGTAAAATCCCTTGGAAGAGTTTTCAAAACTAACCTCTTCAAAAACATTTTCAGAGTCTTGCACTAAGAAATTCTTAAATAAAAACTCTTCTTCTGTTGATTGTTTTTGGGTACCTACCATATAGGTAAAATCAATTATGTTTTTATTCTTTGTTTGAATCCAGTTGAGTATTGCCGTAGCATCAAAGTTTGCTCTTTTTAATGAAATAAATGTCCACTTATTAATTTCGTTTTTAATTTTCAAAGATACTTTTGTTAAAGATATAATTTTTCCTGTTCCAATATATCCCACAGGGACTGTTCTTCTATCGTAATATACATTCAACGATGACTTCACGACTTGAGTTCCTATGGCAGCTATCATTAAGCTTTCGTTTTTCAAGTATTTTTCCAACAAGCTAGTCGATATATAAAATTTTGCACCAGGTAGTGAAAATATGAATGGTGCTTGATCTTTAATAATGAAAAACTCTGGTGACTTGTCTTCTTTCAAATATATTTCATTACTTTTAACTATTTGCCTATATATTCCTTTCAGATACTTTTTACTACTGGTTCTAAGTCTTATGTTTTTTACACCTGGAGTATTTAAGTAATGTTTCCCAAGTTCAGTAAGGTGGTCCAGATACTCTCTTTTAGGTTGATAGTTTTTCTGATACATCTGCCACACAGATTTATCCTCACTTTTCTTATTGAAAAGCGAACATGAGGTAAAAAATAGTATTGATACTAAAAAAAAGACCCTCTTATAGAGGGTCCTTTTTTCAAATATTTTAATTTTCATTTATTAAAACTCTGATGCAATTTCTCTATCTTCAGGAATATAGTAAAGCGTAAAGCCTGCAAAAATCAAATTTGGATCTCTAATTAGTGGCTTATTATTATCATAGATATAATTCCACTTTGAAGCTGTTCCATATTTGTCTTTAGATATTGTTACCAAAGTATCACCTGATTTAATTAAATAAGGTAAACCTTCTGGGTTCCAAACAAATTCCTGTGTTGGCTTCTTGTATCTAACAACTGTACCTTCGGCTACCATATTCGAACTAAGACCATTAAATGACCTTATTTCTTTCCAATTTCTATAGTCTCCATAAACCTTAAACGAAACCATCATAAGAGTTTCGCCTCTAGCAACAGTATATTCACCAATTTCTTCGCCAATTGTAACTTCTGGAGAAGAGCTAACCATTTCAGCATCATTACTCATCACTGGTTCTTCAGCTAGTAGCATTGGATCCTCAGAACTTGGCTCATCAATTAGAAGCTCTTCGCTATCTGCATCAACAATGAAGTCTGCATCCTGTGAAATTGATTCCGATTCGCTTACTTCCGCATCGGCCTTCTTTTTATTGTTTGAACACGAAACCAGCGCTAACAACAACGCAAAGAATAATATTTTTGATAACTTCATTTCATCTCCCATTTCTTGATTTCATATCTTATCGGTAAATTCTATATATAACTTAAATTTAAACAAGTTACCTATCCTATAGGCTTTTTATTTATTATAATATCAAGTATTTAAAATACTAGTGACATACAAATTTGCCTAATTTCTGACTATTTAACTATGACAATGTTTGCAGGCTGGACCATGAACATTACTTTAAGATACTATTTTACTATGAAAATTTGCTTCACTCTTATACTTACACTTCTTATCAACTTAAGCACTCTTAAGGCGCAGTCTCTTATTGATCAACTATCTGACTCATCTAATAATCCTGCCTCTAATATTGATTTGAACCTTACCACCGAAAAGATCAGCAAAGTCTCCGCTTCAAGAAAAATTTATATCTTATCTAATAACAATTCCTCTTTCTTTAAAGGTGATTTTATTAGTCTTGTTATAGGTAACAAGCTTGCTGTTAGGGCCTTGGTTGCTAAAACCGAAAATCAGGTGGCAGGGATAAAAGTTTTAAAAATTTACAATCCTGAACTTTGGAAAGCTTTACTACCTGGGATGGATGTTCAAATTATTAGAGGCGACGATAGTTACTTTAATAAGAAAGTATCCTCTAAAAACGGTGAAGAGACTGAGTTGTCAAAAATTCAAGATGAGGATGACTTATATAATGAAACTGCCCTGCTTGAAGATGACTTAAGCTTGGATGAAAACCCAAATCGTCTAATCAAAACTGACAATATCATAAGTGCTGGGTTAGCAATGGTAGAAGGTGTTGATGTTTCTGGTGGTACAAAAAGATACAATCAATTGAATGCAACTTGGGCCTATCAATTTGATGATAATATTTGGGGTGAAATTCAGTTTGGACAAAATGTAATTAAAGATTTTCCAGATAATGGCCTTGATACTAATTTTACGAACTTTACTATCAAAGGAAAGTACACAATAAGTGCTCCTTTCTTTAGCTATGTTATGCCATATGCCGGTTATCAAATTAAAAACGCTTCTTCCCCAGGAGGAGAAGGGACAGCCGCTCAACTTGAACAAGACCAAGAGAGGCTTGCAAGACTTGAGAGCAAAGGTATTATCTTTGGAATCACTGTTTTAAAAAGATTGGTACCTGGATGGTTTGGCAGACTTGATCTTGGTACTGATGCCTTAAACTTTGGGCTTGCCCTTGAGTTTTAACAAGACCTCCTTTTTTATCCTGCTGCTTACTGGCTTACTAACTAGCTCATGCGGTGTTAAAAATGCTCCGGTTCCACCAGGTGGAGTTCTTCTCCCAAGCGTACTTGATAAGTATACACAAAAAATATCAAATCCTGTGCAGCAAGAAGATGCAACAAAGAGTGAAGATAAAAAAACATCTAGTGAGTCGAACAAAGAAAACTAATGTCTGTAATCATTTCAACTGGCTCAAATTTAGAAAATAGAGTTGCTTTTTTACTTGAAGCAAAGAAGTTACTATCTAAAAATTTTAAATTAATTGAAGAAAGTAATATTTATGAATCACCTGCTGTGGATTATTTAAATCAACCAGATTTCTTAAACCAAGTTCTATCATTTGAAACTCCAGAAATATCACCAGAAGATTTTTTACAGGAGATACTTTCTATAGAGCTTTCCCTTGGTAGGGAAAGACTGATCGACAAAGGCCCAAGAACCATTGATATCGATATCTTATTTTGGGATAACCTAGTTCATCAATCAGCTAACTTACAAATTCCCCATCCTCGCCTTTTTGACCGAAGCTTTATTGTTTATCCATTAAAAGAGCTCACAATATTTGAAAAGTTGAGTAAAGAATTCTCATTCAGTGATACTTTTGAGAATTCAGCTAAGATTTTTTCACCTAATGCATAAAGTTGTCACATAGTTCTCAATTGACCCTTTCGCCATTGCTCCATTATAATTTCTGTACTTTCTAATATTTTACAAAGCAGGATATATGTTAAATTTCGAGCTTTCATCGGAACAAAAAGAAATTAAAGAAATGGCAATGAAGTTTGCTCGAAACGAGATGATACCAAATGCTTCAAAGTTTGATGAGTCAGCTGAGTTTCCAATGGAAATTTTAACAAAAGCATGGGAGCTAGGTCTTGTTAACACTTGTATCCCTGCTGAGTACGGAGGTACTGGATTTTCAACCGTTGAGTCTATCACTATTACAGAATGTCTTAGTTACGGCTGTATGGGAATGAATACGGCCATTATGGCCAATGACCTCGCCCTACTTCCTATTGTGATTGGTGCGAACGATGAACAAAAGAAAAGATTTCTCACTCCATTTACTGAAAGTTATAAGATTGCGGCCTTTTGTCTAACTGAGCCAGGAAATGGATCAGATGCTGGTGGAATTAAAACGACTATCAAAGATGCAGGCGATCACTATGTTGTGAATGGACAGAAAATGTGGATTACAAATGCAGGCTTTGCAGATCTTTTTGTCGTTTATGGAACTTTTGATTCTGAGCAAAAACATAAAGGGATTAGCTGTATCGTTATAGATGATAAAAATGTTGAAGGCCTAGAGATTGGTGCACCTGAAAAAAAGATGGGTCATAAATGCTCAGACACTAGAGCTGTAACATTTAACAATGTTAAAGTTCCAAAAGAAAACTTATTAGGGAAGCTTGGTGATGGCTGGAAAATTGCTATGAAAACCCTAGATCACTCAAGACCAATGGTAGCTGCTTCTGCTGTAGGTGGTGCACAGTGCGCTTACGATTACGCAGCGAAATATGCAAGCGAGAGAATTCAGTTTGGAAAGCCTATTGCCTCCCATCAAGCTATTCAGTTTATGGTTGCAGATATGGCCATGAAAATTGAGGCCTCAAGACTTCTTGTTTATAAAGCATCTTGGCTTCTTGATAACAATCAGCCAAATACAAAACTTGCTTCCTTTGCAAAAGCCTACGCAGCAGATGCATGTATGGAGATCGCAACTAACGCAGTTCAGATTTACGGAGGGTATGGTTATAGTAAAGAATACCCTGTGGAAAAACTTATGCGTGATGCAAAGCTAATCCAAATTTACGAAGGAACCTCTCAAATCCAAAGACTCGTAATCGCAAAAGAAATATTTTCTCGTTAATATAAAAGGAGACTTAAATGAACATTTTTGTTTGTATTAAACAAGTGCCAGACACAGAAACGAAAGTTATTCCAAATGGGGATGCAACTTTCATTGAAACTAGCAGCATTAAATGGATTATGAATCCATATGACGAATTTGCTGTTGAACAAGCATTACTTCTAAAAGCCGCAAACGCTGGCTCAACTGTTACAGTTGTAAGAGTTGGTGGAGTAAAAGATACAGAAGCTCTCAGAACGGCTATGGCCATGGGTGCTGATGAATCCTTTCTTGTAGAAGCTGATGATAATCTTGATAGTTATATGACTGCAAAAGCGATTAAAGGAGCTATTGCAAAGTCAGAAAAAACTCCAGATATTATCTTCACTGGAAAACAAGCTATTGATGATGACTGTCTTCAAGTTCCTCAGTTAGTTGCACAAATGATGGAACTTCCATCTGTTTCTGTAATCGTTGGTTTTGAGCACAGTGGCGACAAACTAACACTTAAGAGAGAAATTGAAGGTGGAGCTATTGAAGTTTACGAAGCTACTACACCTTGTTTAGTTGCCTGTAACAAAGGATTAAATACTCCTAGATATGCTTCTCTTCCAGGAATCATGAAGGCAAAAAGAAAACCTCTAACTCAGCTTTCATTAGCCGATGTTGGTGTTTCTGAAGAAGACAGAAGAGTTTCTTATTCAGACTTTTCACTTCCACCTGAAAAACCACCAGGAAAGAAGTTTGAAGCTATGGACGAAGCTGTTCAAAAGGATATTGTTAAAGAAGTTGTAGGACTACTTAGAAACGAAGCAAAAGTAATTTAATAAAAAGGATATAAAAATGGCAAAAGTATTAGTATTTACAGAAACTGCCGGTGAAGACGTAAAGAGTGTATCACTTGAAATCCTTGGCAAGCTTGCAGGTCAATCAATCGATGTAGCAGTGATTGGTAACCTAGGCGATGCAGGAAAAAATGCACTAGCATCTCACGGAGCAGAAAATATTCACGTTATTAAAGGTGATAACCTAGATCAGTATTCTCCAGAAGGATATTCAAAAGCCCTTAAGGAAGTTATTTCTTCAGGTGGATATGATTATGTTTTTGGTGGAAGTACAAGTATTGGTAAAGATCTTTTCCCAAGACTTTCTGGAATGTTTGATGCTGGTATGGCATCAGAAGTAACAAACTTTCTCTTTGAAGGTGATTCGTTCCACGGAACAAGACCACTATTTGCAGGAAAGTGTTATGCAAAAGTTCAAATTTCAGGGCCTAAGCCACACTTTGTAACAGTAAGACCAAACGCACTTGGTATGCCTGAGTCGCCAAGTTCTGGAGCTGGAAATGTTGCAGATGTTTCTGCAAGTATTGGTGAGCTTAAAGCAGTTGTAAAAGAAGTTATCAAAGGTGCAAGTGAAAAAGTCGACCTTACAGAAGCAAATATTATTGTTTCTGGTGGTAGAGCAATGAAGAATGCTGAAAACTTTGCCATTCTAGATGAGCTTGCTGGAGTTATTGGAGCAACAGTTGGAGCTTCAAGAGCTGCTGTTGATTCTGGATTTGCTCCTCACTCAATGCAAGTTGGACAAACAGGTAAAACAGTTTCTCCTTCGCTTTATATTGCTTGTGGAATTTCAGGAGCTATTCAACATTTAGCGGGAATGAGAACTTCAAAAGTGATTGTGGCCGTTAA